>NZ_JBHYYB010000033.1:30912-90458 GCF_042752535.1 Kitasatospora sp. NPDC059327
GCCGCCGCCGGGGCGGCGCCGCGTGCGGGGTGGGCCCGGCGGGCCGCGGTTCCCGCCCCCGCCCCGCCCCCCGCCCCCCGGGCCGGCGGGGGCCCGCGCGCGCGCGCCCCCCCCCCCCCCCGGCCAGATCGGTGGGTCCCAGGCGATGTCGGCGCGTCGGAAGGCTGGTGGGGGCACTGGTTCGAGTGCCTCGCGGTCGGATCGAGGTGGACGCCCGATGACAACTCCGGAGTGGGAAGTCGGACCCGCCGACTTCCCGCTCCGGCCCGGCGGACGGCTACTGCACGCAGAACTCGTTGCCCTCGGGGTCGGCCATCACCACGTGTTCGCCGCCGGGCTCCTTGACGTGGCGCAGGGCGGTGGCGCCGAGGGTCTCCAGGCGGGCCACGGTGGCGTCGCGGGCGGCCGGGCCGGGGTGGAGGTCGAGGTGGAGGCGGTTCTTCACCGTCTTGGGTTCGGGTACCTGCTGGAAGAGCAGGCGGTGGCCGAGGCCGGTGTCGCTGACGGGGTCGAAGGGCTCGTCGGGGTGGCGGACGGCGGCCAGGGCGCGGAAGGCCTGGTGGCCGTCGATCTCGGTGAGGAGGTCGGGGGTGACCGCGCCGGCCGACAGGAGTCGCTCGATCAGCGTGCTGTGGTCCTCGATCCGGTACTCCAGGGCGGCGGCCCAGAAGGCGGCCTGGCGGTGCGGATCGGCGCAGTCGACGACGAGCTTCCAGTGCAGAGGCATGTAACCGGTTATAACGGGTGCCACCGGTGTGATCAATCACCGACGTGAAGAATCTGTCAAGAATGGGCCTGTGTAGGGCAGTTGGTGGTGGGCATACTGCCTGGACGGGAGACGGGGAGGGGGCTCTACCGATGGTGCAACAGGATCCGCCCGGGGGAGACGAGGCGAAGCTGCTGCCGGAGCTGTTCCGGACGGCTGACCAGGCCTCGTTGGACGGTCAGCGCGAGACGCTGCGCTGGTACCGGGGGCTGATCGCGATGCTGGTGGTCGCCGCGGTGGTCGGTTCACTGCCGGGGCCGGAGCACCGGGGGGACAGCGACATCACACCGCTCTTCTCGGTGGTGGCGTTCCTGGTGGCCGGCTACTTCTGGTCACGGCTGCGCCGCAGCAACCCGCAGGGGCGGTGGTACGAGGCGCGGGCGGCGGCCGAGTCGGTCAAGACGCTCGCCTGGAAGTACTCGATGCGGGCCCGGCCCTTCGACGGCGAGGCGCGGTCGGCGGAGGTGGACCGCGGCTACCTGCTCCAGGTGGAGGACGTGATGCACGCCTTCGAGGACCCGGAGATCGTGCCGCCGGGCTCCGTCCCGGAGATCACCGAGGAGATGCGCCGGGTGCGGGCCGACAGCCTGGTCGCGCGCCGGACGCTCTACCTGCGCACCCGGGTGGAGGGCCAGCGCACCTGGTACCGGTCGCGGGCCGAAGCGTGCGAGACGCAGGCGGTCTCCTGGGGGCTGGGGATCGCCGCGCTGATCATCATCGGGGCGGCGGCGGCGATCGCGCAGGCGGTCGGCGCGCTGCCGGTGCACGTCTTCGGCGCCAGTTCGGCGGCGGCCGCCTCGGTGATCGCCTGGACCCAGCTGAAGCAGCTGCGTCCGCTGGCCGCCGCGTACCAGCTGGCCGCGCGCGAGCTGGAGAACGTCGGCAACCAGCTCTCCGACCTCGACCTGAAGGCCCCGGACGCCGAGGCGCGGTGGGCCCGGCTGGCCGCCGAGGCGGAGGACGCGGTCTCGCGCGAGCACACCACCTGGCGGGCCAGGCGCGCGTTCCCCCGGTGAGCCCGGTGACGGGCGTCCGGGTGACCGGCCGGGCCGGCGCCGGTTCGACGTGGAATCGGGAGGTCGTGGGGAGATCGGGCGAAGCGTACGGGATGTCGTCGGCACAGGTGTGCAAGGTGGGTGAGGGTCGGCGGGGGAAGCCCCGTCCGTAATCGTTACGTGTCCATGCCCTGGTTTCATCGCCTCCGCGCACGACGTAAGTCACTGCCCGGAGGCCCCCTTTGCGCGTTCTTCTGATCGCCACCGCGTTCAACAGCCTGACCCAGCGCGTCCACACCGAACTCCGCGAGCGCGGTCACGAGGTGGCCGTGCAACTCGCGCTCGGCGACGAGCCGGTCCGGGCCGCCGTGGCCCGGACCGACCCCGAGCTGATCATCTGCCCGATGCTCACCAAGGCGATCCCGGCGGACATCTGGTCGACCCGGACCGTCCTGATCGTCCACCCCGGCCCGAAGGGCGACCGAGGCCCTTCCTCGCTCGACTGGGCGATCACCGAGGGCGCCGAGCGGTGGGGCGTGACCGTCCTCCAGGCGGTGGCGGAGATGGACGCCGGTGACATCTGGGCGTCGGTCGACTTCCCGGTGCGGGCCTGCGGCAAGAGCGAGCTCTACCGCGGCGAGGTCGCGGACGCCGCCGTGGAGGCGGTGCTGCTGGCGGTCAGCCGCTTCGAGGGCGGGCTGTTCACACCCGAACCGCTGGACTACGACCGGCCCGACGTCCTCGGCCGGCTGCGGCCCTTCCTCAGGCAGGAGGACCGGCGGATCGACTGGTCCGCCGACGACACCGCCACCGTGCTGCGCAAACTGCGGGCCGCCGACTCGCAGCCGGGCGTGCTCGACGAGCTCCACGGACGCGAGTACTTCCTGCACGGCGGGTACCCCGAGGACGAGCTGCGCGGCGCCCGGCCCGGCGCGGTGATCGCCAAGCGGGACGGCGCGATCTGCCGGGCCACCGTGGACGGCGCGGTCTGGATCCCGCAGCTGCGTCCGCGTCGGACGCCCGGCGGGCCGGCCACCTTCAAGCAGCCGGCCGCGACCGTGCTCGCCGACCACCTGCACCGGGTCCGCGAGGTGCCGGTCACCCCGGTCTCGGCGGCCGGGCGGGACACCTGGGCGGAGATTCGCTACCACGAGCGGGACGCCGTCGGCTTCCTCGAATTCTCCTTCGCGGGCGGGGCGATGAGCACCGATCAGTGCCGCCGTCTGCTGGCCGCCTACCGGGAGGCGGCGGACCGGCCGACCTCGGTGCTGGTGCTGGGCGCGGCCCGGGACTTCTTCTCCAACGGCATCCACCTCAACGTGATCGAGGGGGCCACGTTCCCGGCGCTGGAGTCCTGGGAGAACATCAACGCGATGGACGACCTGGTCGAGGCGGTCCTCACCACCACCGACAAGCTCACGGTCTCCGCGCTGGCCGGGAACGCCGCCGCCGGCGGGCTGATGCTGGCGATCGCCGCCGACGAGGTCTGGTGCCGCGAGTCGGCGGTGCTCAACCCGCACTACCGGCTGATGGGCCTCTACGGCTCCGAGTACTGGACCTACACGCTGCCCCGCCGGGTCGGTGCCGAGCAGGCCGAGCTGCTGACCACGCGGACCCTGCCGGTGGGCGCGCCCCGGGCCGCGCGGCTGGGCCTGGTGGACCGGACGGCGGGCGGCGACGCGGCCGGGTTCCGGGACTGGGTGGAGCGCGAGGCGGCCCGGCTGGCCGGGTCCCCGGAGCTGACCGGCCGGTTGGTGGAGAAGAAGCGCCGCCGGGCCGAGGGCGAGGAGACCGGGACGCTGGCCGACCACCGGACGCGGGAGCTGCGGCGGATGCACCGCAACTTCTACCGGGACGGCGAGCCGTACCACCGACTGCGGCGCGACTTCGTGCACAAGGTCTGCCCGGTGGCCACGCCGGAGCACCTCACGGAGCCGCTCGGCCGGCCGGAGTGAGTGCGGTTCACCCGGGGTGAGCGTGGTCCGCCCGGGCTGAGCGTGGTCCGGCGGGGGTGCGCGCGGTTCCGGCGGGGGGTGTCGTGCCGCGGCCGGCACCCCCGCCGGACCCGGCGTTCAGCGCCCGCGCGGGGCCAGCGGGGCGGCCCGGCCGACCAGGACCGGCTGGGCGTTGACGGTGCCGCGGCTCGGCGAGACCGCGAAGGCCAGCGAGCCGAAGAAGATGTAGCAACCCAGCCCGACCACCAGCGGGAAGATGAACTGGAGAGCCATCACACCGCCCTGGGTGCCCTGCGCGGCGTCCAGCCGGACGGAGACCGCCGCCATCCCGGTGTAGTGCATGGCGCACACCGCGACGCCCATCACGGGCGCGGCGGCCAGTACGGCGACGGTGCCCCTGATGTTCAGCGCGGCCCAGAGCGCGGCCGTCGCCGCGAAGATCGCGATACCGACCGAGAGACCCACCGTGGTGTGGTCGTAGCCGAGGTGGCCGGGCAGGACCATCGCGGCCATGCCGAGGTAGTGCATCGCCGCCACCCCGAGCCCGGTGGTCAGTCCGCCCGCGAGCAGCGCGGTGCGGCGGTGGCGGCTGTGGCCGACGGTGAAGATGCCGAGGCCGACCACCGCGATCGCGACGATCAGGCTGAGCACGGTCAGCCCCGGGCGATAGGTGATCTCGACCCCGGTGACGGAGAAGCCGAGCATTGCGATGAAGTGCATCGACCAGATGCCCGCGCCGAGCGACGTCGACGCGAACAGCAGCCAGTAGGTCCGGGTGCGGCCCGACGAGACCAGCGCCCAACGGGCGCTGCGCAGGGCGACGAAGGCACCCAGACAGGCGACGAAGTACGAGACCGCCGGCGTCACCCAGCCGAGGTCGGCATGGTGGATCTCACCCACGAGGAACTCCCTGGACGGGTTGGGGGAGGACTGACGCCAGGCATCGGGCGGACCCGTCGGCCGGGAAGCGGCCGGTCGTGAAGGACGGCAGTGCCGGGACGCGGGACGTGCGGCGTCGTGGTCGGTCCTGCCCGGGGTAGACCTGGCGTGTGGTGCCCCTGACAACGGGCGACAGTAACCACTACCGATGAGTCGCACAATGTTCGGTCATTTGGTGAAATCGCAGGTCAGGGGCGGTCTTCACGTGACCGGCAAGATCTCGCCACCAAGCTCTGACGCCGCCTGCGCATGCACACCCGGCCTGCGCATGCGTGCCGCGGGGCGGTCGCGGCGGGGGTGCGGCGGGGGTGTGGGGCGGTTGCGGCGGGGTCGTGGGGCGGTCGCGAGGAGGTGGTCGACGGGCCTGTCGCGACCGCGCGCCGTCACTCCAGGGGAGCTAGTCCGAACGGGTGGCCGGCCGGGTCGATCAGCACCTTGAGCGTTCGGCCGTGCTGGTACTGCGGCTCGGTGGCGCCGAGCGCCAGGGCCCGGGCGGTGGCCTCCTCCAGGTCGTCGACGTAGAAGTCCAGGTGGAAGTGCTTGCTGCCGTCGGGCTCGGTCCACGGTTCGGGCCGGTACCCCGTGACCCGCCCGAACCCGAGCGGGCTGCCGCCCTCGGGGTTGTCCAGGATGGCGAAGCGTTCGTCCACGTGCCTGGTCTCCCACCCGAGCAGCTCGCCGTAGAAGGCGGCCAGCGCGACCGGGTCGGCGCAGTCGATGGTGACCATGGCGAGGCGGGCGAAGCCGGTGTCGTTCTGCTCGGTGGCGAGGTCGGACATTTCTGGTCGGCCCTTCTGCTGCGGGGTGGGTGGGAAACCCGTCATGACCAGCATCGCGCCCGGCGCGCTGTGCGGCGCGGCAAGTCGGCCCGGGCGCGGGGTCGCGCCCCGGCGGTCCGCGAGGTCCGGCGGCCCCGCCGGGGGTGCCCGGGTGTCCCCGCCTGGCAATTTTCCTTAGCGAGAGTAATGACGTAAGCTAAATACATGCCCGAGATGTCCGAGCAGGACCTCGCAGCCGTCAGTCAGCTGCGGTCGTCCACCATGCGCCTCTCCCGTCGCCTGCGTCACCAACGGGTCGAGGAGTCGCTCAGCCCTACCGAGATGGGGGTGCTGGGCACCCTCGCACGCTGCGGGAAGGCCACGCCGGGTGAGCTCGCCCGGAAGGAGCACGTACAGCCGCCCTCGATGACCAGGATCGTCGCGATGCTGGAGGAGAAGGGCCTGGTGCGGCGGGAGCCGCACCCGGAGGACCGCCGGCAGGTGGTCGTCAGCAGTACCGAACAGGCGGAGGTGATCCTCGCGGAGAGCCGCCGCCGGCGCAACGCCTGGCTCGCGGAACTCGCCGAGGGTCTCGACGAGGAGGAGTGGGCCGCCCTGAGGGCGGCCGCGCCGGTGCTCTACAAGCTCGCACACCTGTAAGACACGCTCTGGGCCCAGCAGTTCCGGTCAGCCGCCGGAGGACGAAGGAGAACCGCATCACCGCAGCACCGACCACCGAAACCAGGAGCGCGACGACCCCCCGCCGGGTCGTCGCGCCGCGAGGGGAGAGCACCGTGACACCGCCGGCCGCAGCCAGCGCCGCCATCCGCACCGACGACCCGACCACCGAACCCGCCGCGGCCACCGCCACGGCCGCCGACGCCTCGGCACCCGCCCCCGCGGGGCTGCCCGGCAACGGCGACGACGACCCCGACGAACGCACCGCGGCGGTCACCCCCGCCGCTCAGGAATCCCCGACCGGAGCCCGCTTCACCCGGCCCGGAGGGATGTTCTCCTCACTGCGCGTCCGCAACTACCGCTACTACTTCGCCGGCCAGGTGGTGTCCAACACCGGTACCTGGATGCAGCGGATCGCCCAGGACTGGCTGGTCCTCAGCCTCACCGGCAGCCCGCTCGCGGTCGGCATCACCACCGCCATGCAGTTCCTGCCGATGCTGCTGCTCGGCCTCTTCGGCGGTGTGCTCGCCGACCGGATGCCCAAGCGCCGGCTGCTGATCTACACCCAGGGCGCGATGGGCCTGCTCGCCCTCGGGCTGGCCGTGCTGACCATCGGCGGCGTGGTGACGCCGTACTACGTGTACGCGTTCGCGCTCCTGCTCGGCCTCGTCACGGTGGTGGACAACCCCACCCGGCAGGCCTTCGTCTCCGAGATGGTCGGTCCCAAGGACCTCGCCAACGCGGTCAGCCTGAACGCCGCCAACTTCCAGACCGCCCGGCTGGTCGGCCCCGCCGTCGCGGGCCTGCTGATCGCCGCGGTCGGCAGCGGCTGGGCCTTCGCGGTGAACGCGCTCTCCTTCGCCGCCGTGATCGGCGGGCTGCTCGCCATGCGGACGGGCGAACTGCGCCCGACCGCGCCGATCTCCCGCCAGAAGGGGCAGCTGCGGGAGGGCCTGCGCTACGTCAAGGAGCGGCCCGAGCTGCTCTGGCCGATGGTGCTGGCCGGGTTCATCGGCACCTTCGGGTTCAACTTCCCGACGCTGCTCTCCGGTTTCGCCTACGACACCTTCAAGGTGGGCGCCGGGCAGTACGGCCTGCTGAACACCGCGATGGCGGTCGGCTCACTGGCCGGGGCGCTGCTCGCGGCCCGGCGCGGCGCGCCCAGGCTGCGCCGGCTGGTCGCCGCCGCGCTGGCCTTCGGTGCCCTGGAGGTGCTGGCCGCCTTCGCGCCCGGCTACTGGTCCTTCGCGCTGCTGCTGACCCTGATCGGGGTGTTCGGGCTGAGCTTCAACACCTCGGTCAACTCGATGCTCCAGCTGGCCACCGACCCCGCGATGCGGGGCCGGGTGATGGGCCTGCTGGTGCTGGTCTTCACCGGCGGCACGCCGATCGGCGCCCCGGTGGTGGGCTGGGTGACGGCCTCGTACGGGCCCCGGCTCGGGCTGTTGGCCTGCGGGTTGGTCTCGGCGCTGGCGGCCGGTGTGATCGGCCTGGTGCTGGCCCGCAGCGCGGACCTGCGGCTCCGGTTCGATCTGCACCCGGGCCGCGGCGGCCGGGTGGTGGCCTTCGTGCCGCGCACCGTGGTCCCGGCCAAGTCCGAGCTGGCCGCCGCCTGCTGACGGACGGTCGGCCCCGGGCGCGCCGCGCGGTGCGCCCGGGGTGCGGGGTCAGAGCCGGATCTCCAGGATCTGGCCCCGCCAGGGCTTGCCCTTGTACTCGGACTCGAAGGACTCGGTCTCGGTGAAGCCGAGCGCGCGGTACTGGCCGACCAGGCGGCGGTCCTCGCTCGCGTAGCAGTCCACCCGGACCAGGCCGATGCCGCGCCGGCGGGCCTCGTCGACGGCGTCGGCGATCAGCGCGGCGCCGATGCCGGAGCCCTTCAGGGCGCGGTCGGTGACCAGGTTGCGGATGTACAGCTCGCGCTCGTCGACGGGGGTGGCGTACGCGTTGGCCTGCTCCGACAGGACGCAGCAGCCGATGGCGCGCCCCTCGTCGTCCGTCGCGAGCCGGATCAGGAACTGCTCGGCGGTGTAGCCCTCGATGCGGTCGATCATGGCCGGGGTGGTGCTCCAGGGCTGGTCGCCCCACTGGTCGGCCCGGCCGTGCGCGGCGAGCCAGGCCACCGCGCCGTCGAGCAGCGAGAGGATGTCGGCGGTGTCGGCGGGGCCGCCGGTACGGATCTTCATGAACAGGTTCTAGCCCAAACCGTCCGGCGGGGGAAGATGGCCCCATGAGGCTCTTCGTGGCGGTGTCGCCGCCGGTGGAGGCGGTGCGGGGGCTGGCCGACGCGGTGGCCCCGGTGCGTGGTCTGCCGGGGGCGGACCGGTTGCGCTGGACGGCCGTCGAGGGCTGGCACCTCACCCTGGCCTTCCTCGGCGAGGTGCCGGTGGAGCGGCTGCCGGAGCTGGAGAGCGGGCTGGCGGCGGTGGCCCGGGTGCACGCCGCGCACCGGCTGCGGCTCGCGGGGGCCGGGCGGTTCGGCGAGCGGGTGCTCTGGGCCGGGGTGGAGGGCCAGGCGTGGGCGTTGCGGCGGCTCGCCGAGGCCGTGAACGAGGCCACCGCGGAGGTGGTCGGCGAGGTGGACGCGTTCGGCTTCCACCCGCATCTGACCCTGGCCCGGGCCGGCTCCTCCCGGGGCCACCGGCGGGCGGTGCGGCGGATGGCGGCGGCCGAACTGGACTCCCTGGTGCTGGCGCTGGACGAGTACCGGGGGCCTGAGTGGGAGGCCGCGGAGCTGCTTCTGATGAAGAGCGAGCCGGACGGCGGCTTCGCGCACTACGGGACGGTCCGCTCCTGGCCGCTGGCCCGCTGGAGCTGACGCCCGCGGGGCCGGGCCGCGCCCGTCGGTGGGACCGGCCCGCCGCCCGTCGGTCAGGGCCAGACCCGCATCGCGTCGGCGGCCACCCGCTCCAGCTCGGCCCGGCCGGCGCCGTCGCGGGCCCGCTGGGACATCCCCTGCAGCACGGTGGCGGTGAACTGCGCCAGCGCCGCCGGATCGGCTTCGGCGGGCTCGTGGCCGGCCGCGACGTCCGCCCGGATCAGTGACTCCAGCGCGCGGAGGTTGGCGGTGCGGATCGCCCGGACCGCCCGGTCGACCTCGGGCGAGGTGCAGTTCACGGTCGAGCTGATCAGCAGGCAGCCCCAGGGGTGGTCCGGGTCGGTGGCCTGGGCGGCGGCCTCGCGCAGCATGCGGGCGATGCCGGCCCGGGCGGTGGGCTCCTCGGCCAGCGCGCGGGTCGCGTACGCCCCGTGGCCGCCCTGGTAGCGGCTGACGACCTCCTCGAAGAGCGCCCGCTTGTCGCCGAAGGCCGCGTACAGGCTCGGCGGGCGGATGCCCATGGCGGCGGTGAGATCGGCGACCGAGGTCGCCTCCCAGCCGCGCTCCCAGAACAGTCGCAGGGCCTGCTCCAGGGCGGCCTCGCGGTCGAAGGAACGCGGGCGTCCGCGCTGCGGGGTGCGGGGTTGCGCGGGCGTGGCCGCGGGCGTGGCCGCGGGCGAGGCCGGGACGCGGGCGGCGGGGGTGGTGGCCATGCCGGTCATTCTATATCGACCACTACAGAAACTCTGGTACGGTTCCTTTCATTAGCGACCGCTACAGAATTGAGGGGGCGTAGCCATGGGCGCGCTGACGGGCAGGACGGCACTGGTGACGGGCGGCAGCCGGGGGATCGGGCGGGGCATCGCCGAGCGGCTGGGGCGGGACGGCGCACTCGTCGCCGTCCACTACGGCGGCAACGCCGAGGCGGCGGCGGAGGTCGTGGAGGCGATCGGGCGGGCCGGTGGGCGGGCCTTCGCGGTCGGCGCCGAGCTGGGGGTGCCCGGCGACGCCCCGGCGCTCTGGGCAGCCTTCGACGAGGCCCTGGCCGCGCACGGCGGCGGCGCGGGCCTGGACATCCTGGTCAACAACGCCGGGGCCGGTCAGCCCGGGCGGATCCACGAGGTGACCGAGGCGGAGTTCGACCGGGTCTTCGCGGTGAACGCCAGGGCGCCGTTCTTCGTCGTCCAGCATGGCCTGGGCCGGCTGCGCGACGGCGGCCGGATCGTCAACGTCTCGTCCGGGGTCACCCGGGTCGCCTTCCCGGCGGCCGTCTCGTACGCGATGACCAAGGGGGCGCTGAACACCCTGACCCTGACCCTCGCCGAGGAGCTCGGCGAGCGCGGGATCACCGTCAACGCGGTGCTGCCGGGCGTCGTCGCCACCGACATCAACCCCTGGCTGGCCGACCCGCGGGCGCGGGAGCGGGTGGCCGCCTACTCGACGTTCGACCGGGTCGGCGAGGCGGCCGACGTGGCCGACGTCGTGGCCTTCCTGGTCTCCGACGACGCCCGCTGGATCACCGGGCAGAACCTGGACGCCAGCGGCGGATCGAACCTCGGGGTCCAGCCGCCGGCCGGGCGCAGGTACGCTCGATGACCGTGGACCCCAAGACTCGTATGCGTATCGTGACCGGTGCCCTGGTGCTGCTGCTGGTGGTCGTGCTGATCAGCTCGGTCGTCGGCAGGTAGCGCGACAACGGCGTGAGGGCCACCGCCCGCGGGCGGTGGCCCTCACGCGTGGGCCGGCCCGTTCGGCCGGCCGGCGGCTCAGAGCCGCTCGACCACGTAGTCGACGCAGGCGGTGAGCGCCTCGACGTCCGCCGGGTCGATGGCCGGGAACATCGCGACGCGCAGCTGGTTGCGGCCGAGCTTGCGGTACGGCTCGGTGTCGACGATGCCGTTGGCACGCAGTGCCTTGGCGACGGCCGCGGCGTCCACCGCGTCGTCGAAGTCGATCGTGCCGACCACCTGGGAGCGCTCGGCCGGGTTCGCCACGAACGGGTTGGCGAACGACGACTTCTCGGCCCAGCCGTACAGGCGGGACGAGGAGTCGGCGGTCCGGGCGACCGCCCAGTCCAGCCCGCCGTTCCCGTTCAGCCACTCCAGCTGGTCGGCCAGCAGGAACAGGGTGGCGATCGACGGGGTGTTGTACGTCTGGTCCTTCGACGAGTTGTCGATGGCCGTCGGCAGGTCGAAGAACGGCGGGATGTAGCGGCCGGAGCCGGCGATCTCGGCGGCGCGCTCCAGGGCGGCCGGGGAGAACGTCGCCAGCCACAGGCCGCCCTCGGCGGCGAAGGACTTCTGCGGGGCGAAGTAGTAGACGTCGGTCTCGGTGATGTCGACCGGCAGGCCGCCGGCGCCCGAGGTGGCGTCCACCAGGACCAGCGAGCCCTGGTCGGCACCGGCCGGACGGCCGATCGGCATCGCGACGCCGGTGGAGGTCTCGTTGTGGGTGAGCGCGTAGACGTCCACGCCCGCCTCGGCGACCGGCAGCGGGTGGGTGCCCGGGGCGGTCTTGATCACGGTCGGCTCGCCCAGCCAGGGGGCCGCCTTGACCGAGGAGGCGAACTTGGAGGAGAACTCACCGAAGTCGAGGTGCTGGGACTTCTCCCGCACCAGGCCGAAGGCCGCGATGTCCCAGAAGGCGGTGGAGCCGCCGTTGCCGAGGACCACCTCGTACCCCTCGGGGAGGGAGAAGAGGCTGCTCACGCCCTCACGCACGCGCTTGACCAGGTTCTTCACCGGGGCCTGGCGGTGCGAGGTGCCGAGCAGGGAGGTCTCGGTGGCGGCGAGGGCACTCAGGGCCTCGGGGCGCACCTTGGACGGGCCGCAGCCGAAACGGCCGTCTGCGGGCTTGATGTCAGCGGGGATCTGGATCTGAGCCACGGGCGGCAGCCTACCGGCCGCCCCCGCCACAGCGGTACGCCGGTCCGCCCGCTGAGATGCGATCTTCACGGCCGCGAGCTGCGGAAACAGCGGGTCCGGCGGAGTGTCGGACCCGCTGCCCACCAGCGGTTTTCAGTGCGCGATGGCCCCGTAGCCCTCGATGTCGCGCGGGCTGCGCGCGTTCGGGCCGATGTAGCGCGCGGCGGGGCGGACGAGCCGGCCCGTGCGCTTCTGCTCCAGGATGTGCGCCGACCAGCCGGCGGTGCGCGCACAGGTGAACATCGAGGTGAACATGTGCGCCGGCACCTCGGCGAAGTCCAGCATGATGGCGGCCCAGAACTCGACGTTGGTGGCCAGCACGCGGTCGGGGCGGCGGTTGTGCAGCTCCTCCAGCGCGGCCTTCTCCAGCGCCTCGGCGACCTCGAAGCGCGGCGCGCCGAGCTCCTTGGCGGTGCGGCGCAGCACGCGGGCGCGCGGGTCCTCGGCGCGGTAGACGCGGTGGCCGAAGCCCATCAGGCGCTCGCCCTTGTCCAGCGCGTTCTTCACCCAGGCCGTCGCGTCGCCGGTGCGCTCGATCTCCTCGATCATGCCGAGCACCCGGGACGGCGCGCCGCCGTGCAGCGGGCCGGACATCGCGCCGACCGCGCCGGAGAGGGCGGCCGCCACGTCGGCGCCGGTGGAGGCGATGACGCGGGCGGTGAAGGTGGAGGCGTTCATCCCGTGCTCGGCGGCGGACGTCCAGTAGGCGTCGATGGCCTTGACGTGCTTCGGGTCGGGCTCGCCGCGCCAGCGGATCATGAAGCGCTCGACGACCGTCTCGGCCTTGTCGATCTCGCTCTGCGGGACCATCGGCAGGCCCTGGCCGCGGGCGGACTGCGCCACGTAGGAGAGGGCCATCACGGCCGCGCGGGCGAGGTCGTCGCGGGCCTGCTCGGCGGAGATGTCGAGCAGCGGCCTGAGGCCCCAGACCGGGGCGAGCATGGCGAGGGCGGACTGCACGTCCACCCGGATGTCGCCGGAGTGGACCGGGATCGGGAAGGGCTCGGCGGCGGGCAGGCCCGGGTTGAACTTGCCGTCCACCAGCAGGCCCCAGACGTGGCCGAAGGAGACGTGGCCGACCAGGTCGTCGATGTCGACTCCGCGGTACCGCAGGGCGCCGCCTTCACGGTCGGGTTCGGCGATCTCGCTCTCGAAAGCGACGACTCCCTCAAGCCCGGGTACGAAGTCGGACATACGACGGCTCCTTCAGCTCTGCGATCGGCGGTCCGCCGTGGTGGGGCGGTACGCCAGTGACCGATGGTGGTTGGCACTCGGTGCCAGCGTGACAGGCACGGGGTGCATTGCGCCATACACCACAGTGGTGATGTTTCCCGCAGGACCGCTCGACCTTCACCTGAGGGCCGGTCGTGCCCGGCGAATCTCCGGAATCAATCATCGGTTTCCGGACATTTGCCTGTAGCTCGGGCGGTCGAACGGTGGCGAGACACCTTATCTCCCACCGGGGTTTGTCCGGAGGTAGCGGTGCCGGTTGCTTGTCGTACGGGATGATGTTGACGTGCAGACCCCGGAACGCGCCCAGTCGACGCCCCCGAGCCCCGCCACCCGGATCCTGGCCGAGGAGGCCCGGCCCGGGCCGGACCTGACCGTGATGCGCGAGCACTACGCCCACGAGGGCCTGGTCGAGGAGCTGGTCGCCGCCGACCCGATCGCCCAGTTCACCCGCTGGTTCCACGAGGCGGACGACGCCGGGGTGGTGGAACCGAACGCGATGGTGCTCTCCACCGCCGACGCCGGGGGCCGGCCGAGTTCGCGGACGGTCCTGCTGAAGGGCTTCGACCGGCGCGGCTTCGTGTTCTTCACCAACTACGGCTCCCGCAAGGGCACCGAGCTGGCCGCCAACCCGCAGGCGGCCCTGCTCTTCCCGTGGATCGTGCTGGCCCGCCAGGTGATCGTGCAGGGCCGGGTCGAGAAGGTCGGCCGGGACGAGACCGCCGCCTACTTCCGCACCCGTCCGCACGGCTCCCAGCTCGGGGCCTGGGCCAGTGAGCAGTCCAGCCCGGTCGGCAGCCGGGAGGTGCTGGAGCAGCGGTACGCGGAGCTGGAGCGCCGCTACCCGGAGGGCGAGGGGGTGCCGGTGCCGCCGTTCTGGGGCGGGTACCGGGTGGTCCCGGAGAGCGTCGAGTTCTGGCAGGGCCGCGCGAACCGGCTGCACGACCGGCTGCGCTTCCTCGCCGACCCGGCGGCGGCGACCGGCTGGCGGGTGGAGCGGCTCTGCCCGTGACGCCCGGCCGGGTGCCCGGGCGGCCCCGCCGCCCCCGGGGGCCCGCGGCGGCGGACCGGGGAAAGCGCCGGGCGCGGCGCCCCCCGCGCACCTGATGACCCGTCATGCCCGGGTGTAGGATGCGCGTCGCGGACCGGGACCGACTCCCCGGGCCACCGGCCCGGCGGGCCGAGACGATCGAATGAGGGACTGATGGGCGTCACCAGCGCGGAAACCGCCGCCGGACTCGGCTCTGACCTGGTCGACGTCACCGCCCTGCCGCTGGACGAGATCGACGCCCTGCCCGACACCGTCCTCGGCGACCTGCTGCGCCGGGTGGTCTCGGACGTCCTGACTCCCGGTGCGGAGCCGGTCGCGGCCTTCCAGTCGGCGCTCTAGGGCAGGACCGGGGGCGCGCCGCCGGAGCCCGCGCCCACCAGCTTGGCCAACTGCCGGGCGCCGCCGGTGGAGTTCACGACATGCTGGGTATGACAGCAGCGCAGTCGCGGCACCGTCGGCCCCGGGGGGATCAGTGCGGCCGTACTTCTTCTTCAGCTACGCCCGGCGGGACTACGAGGCCGGGGACGCCTTCGTCGACCAGTTCTTCAACGACCTGCGGGACGAACTCGGCCGGATCGAACCCGCCGCCGGCGCCGACGAGCTCGCCTACCGCGACACCGAGGGGCTGCGCCTGGGCGACAACTGGGAGCAGCAGCTCGCCCAGATGCTGGCCCGCTGCCGGACCATGGTCGCGCTCTACTCGCCCGCCTACTTCGCCAGCCTCTACTGCGGCAAGGAGTGGACGGCCTTCCGCGGCCGGGTCCGCCGGCACGAGGAGCTGGCCGGCGAGGTCGTGCCGGCCCTGATCCCGGTGCTGTGGGAGACCCTGCCGGGCGAACTGCCGGACGAGGTAAGGAAGATCCAGTTCGTCCAGCAGGGCATGGGCGACGCCTACGCCCGCTCCGGCCTGCGCGACCTGCTGCGCACCGACCCGCTGGGCCCCGACTACCGGCTGGTCGTCCGGGTGGTCGCCGAGCGGATCCGGGACGCCGCCGCCCGGCGGCTCGGCGAACTGCCCGAGTTCGACCTCGGCGCCGTCCGCGGCTACTTCCCGGTGGTGCCGGCGATCCGCCCCGCGCCCACCGCCGGGATGGTCCGGCTGTTCATCGCCGCCGGCCGCTCCTCCGACGCCGCGGCCGCCGCCGGGGCGGGCGGCGCGTGCCGCGGCGGCTGGTACGGGGCCAAGTCGTGGCAGTGGGCGCCCTACCACCCGCCGACCCAGCCGCCGCTGGCGGTCCGCGCCCAGCAGGTGATCACCTCCGCCGGGCACACCACCACGTTGGAGGAGATCGGGCCCGGTCTCGGCGAGCGGCTCGACCGGGCCCGGGAGGACAACCAGGTCAGCGTGCTGCTGGTGGACCCGTGGATGGCCGGCAGCGAGGTCTACCGCCCGGCCCTGCGCGAGTACGACGACCAGAACCACCCCGTCACCGGCGTGATGGTCCCGGCCGGGACGGACGACCCGCCGGCCGGCCCGGAGCGCGACGCGCTGTGGACCGGCGTGCGCGGCGTGTTCCGCCGCAACTGGTTGCGCCGGAGCGACCTGGAGCACTTGTTCCGCGTCGCGGTGGGCCGGGAGAGCTTCGACACCGACCTCACCATCATGGTGACGGTCGCTCAGAACAAGCTCATGGACGACAACTTCGATTGGGGGGACGATGACGACGGCGCCGCCTTCGGCTTCGGCCCCGACGGGGAGGACGCCGCCCCGGTGATGCCCGGACTGGCCGTCCCGGCCGGGCCGCCGGGACCGCGCCGCAGCCCGGACGGGACGGCAGTGCCGTCGAGGAGGGAGCAGGACGATGTTCGCTGAGCCCGGCGCAGACCCGGAGCGGACCGGACCGGGATCGGTCGTCACCTTCTACTCGTTCAAGGGCGGCACCGGCAGAACGATGGCGCTGGCCAACGTCGGCTGGATCCTGGCCAGCCGGGGCCTGCGCGTCCTGGTGGTCGACTGGGACCTGGAGGCTCCGGGCCTGCACCGCTACTACCACCCGCTGCTGGTGGATCCCGAACTGCACGCCACCGACGGCCTGATCGACCTGCTGCGCGCCTACGTCAAGCAGGCGCTCCCCAGCGTGGCCGGCCCGGGCGGCGGGCTCGCCCCCGCCGCCTGGCTCGACGAACCGGGCCGGCTGGGCGGCTACATCTGCGGCCTGGCGCTCGACCTGCCGCCCGGCGGCCGGCTGGACTTCCTGCCGGCCGGGCGGCAGAACGCGGCCTACCCCGCCGCCGTCACCAGCTTCAACTGGCGCAGCTTCTACCACGGGCGGGACATCCGGGGCGGCGAGTTCCTGCGCGAGCTGCGCGACCGCTGGGCCCGGTCCTACGACTACGTGCTGATCGACAGCCGCACCGGGGTCAGCGACACCTCGGGCATCTGCACCGTCCTGATGCCCGACTCCGTCGTCGACTGCTTCACCTTCAGCGCGCAGAACATCCGCGGCGGCGTGGACGCGGCCCGCACCATCGCCGAGGCCGATGAGCGGGCCATCCGCGTCCTGCCGGTGCCGATGCGGGTCGAGGACGCCGAGCAGGAACGCCTCGAAGCGGGCCGGGACTACGCCCGCGAGGCGTTCGCGCCCTACCTCGGCCGCTGGCTGTCCGCCGAACGCCGGGCGGCCTACTGGAGCGACGTCGAAGTCCCGTACAAGCCCTTCTACGCCTACGAGGAGGTGCCCGCCACCGTCGCCGACCGGCCGCAGGAGGCGCGCAGCCTGCTCAACGCCTTCGAACGGCTGGCCGGCTGGATCACCGACGGCCGGGTCCGCACGCTGCGCCCGCTCACCGGCGAGGCCCGCCGCCGGCTGTACGGGGCCTACCTGCGCTCCACCCGCACCATGCCCCGGCAGGTCTTCGTCAGCTACGCCCCCGAGGACCGGATGTGGGCGGAGTGGGCCGCCGCCACCCTCACCGGCTTCGGCTACCAGACCTCGCTGCACAACGCCGCCGAGCCGTACCCCGGCGGCCGCCCGCCGGAGGCCGCCGGCCCGCTGGACGGGCAGGGCCGGCTGCTCGCCCTGCTGTCGCCCGAGTACACCGCGCTGCCCCGCGCGGTCGAGGCCTGGCAACTGCTCAGCGGTCACGAACTCAGCTCCGGCTCCCCGGCGTTGGTGGCGCTGCGGCTGCAGGACTCGGACGAGCCGGTGCCCCGTCCGTTCGTCGGCCGGGCCGTTCCCGACCTGGTCCGCTCCTCGGCCGTGCTCGCCGAGTCCCAGTTGTACAGCGAGCTCGGGCCGCCGCCCGGCAGCGTCCGCCAGCCGGACGGGGACAGCGGTGAGTTCGCGGCCCCCGCGCGGTTCCCCGGCACCGCGCCGCAGATCCAGGAGGCGCCCTCGCGCAACGCCTCCTTCACCGGGCGCGGCCGGCTGCTGGAGCTGCTCCGCAACCGCTTCACCGGCGGCCCCACCGCGGTGCTCAGCCAGGTGCTCTACGGCTTCGGCGGCGCCGGCAAGTCGCAGATCGCCGGCGAGTACGCGCACCGCTTCAAGGCCGCCTACGACGTGGTCTGGTGGGTGCCCGCCGAGGAGCCCGCCAACATCCCGCAGAAGCTCGCCGAACTCGCCCCCCGGCTCGGCGTGCAGAGCAGCGACGACGTCGCCCACACCGCCGCCGCGGTGCTGGACGCGCTGCGCCGCGGCGAGCCGTACCGCCGCTGGCTGCTGGTCTACGACAACGCCGGCACTCCCGAGGAGCTGGCGCCCTGGCTGCCGGCCGGCTCCTCCGGCGGACACGTGCTGATCACCTCCCGCAACCAGGGCTGGTCCAAGCACGCCGGTCTGGTCGAGGTCGACGTCTTCACCCGGGAGGAGAGCGTCCGGCTGCTGCGGCGCTTCAACTCGGGCCTCGCCCCGGAGGACGCCGACCAGGTCGCGCACCGGCTCGGCGACCTGCCGCTCGCCGTCGGCCAGGCCGCGGTCTGGCTGCAGGAGACGTCGATGCCCATCGCCACCTACCTCGAACTGCTCGACGAGGAACTCACCGAGATGCTGGAGCGCACCCGGCTGCGCACCGCCGAGTACCCGCACTCGGCGGCGGCGACCTGGCGGATCTCGGTCGAGGAGCTGCGCCGGCTGAACGCCCCCGCCGCCCAGATCCTGGAGATCTGCGCGTTCTTCGGGCCCGACGCCATCCCGATGCGGCTGCTCTACAGCCGCGCCGTCACCCACGCGCTGCGGCTGCCGCCGCGCGCGCCCCGCGACAAGCTCGCGATCGGCGAGTTCCTGCGCGCCATCAACCGGTTCGGACTGGCCCGCACCGACCAGGGCAGCGAGACCATCACCGTGCACCGGCTGGTCCAGGCCGTGCTGCGCGACCAGGTCGGGGAGGAGCAGCGGGCCGGGCTGCGGGCGGTCGTGCACGCCGCGCTCGCCACCGCCAACCCCGGCGACCCGGACATTCCCGCCAACTGGCCGCAGTACGCGGAGCTCCTGCCGCACCTGTGGCCCTCCGGCGCGGCCGGCAGCGGCGACGAGGACGTCCGGCAGTGGATCATCGACTCGGTCCGCTACCAGTGGAAGCGCAGCCTGCACGAGTCCGGCCGCGACCTCGCCGAGCGGACCCTGGAGATCTGGCGGCAGCAGGACTACGGCGGCCCCGGTTTCGACGCCGAGAACGACGCCCAGACGCTGATGCTGCGCACCCAGCTCAGCAACATCCGGCGCTCCCAGGGCGCCCTCCACGAGGCCTACGAGATGGACCAGGACATCCTGGACCGCTTCACCGCCACGCTCGGCCCGGAGCACTCGCACACCCTCGCGGTGGCCAACAGCCTCGGCGCCGACCTGCGCTTCCTCGGGCGCTACGAGGAGGCCCGGGCCCGCGACCGCAAGACCCTGGACGCGGCCCGGCGCACCCTCGGCCCCGACCACCCGCGCACCCTCATGATCACCAACAACCTGGCGGTGTCCGACTACCTCGCCGGTGACCGCCGGGCCGCCCTGGAGCGCCACCGCAGCAACTACCTCCAGCAGCGCGACGCGCTCGGCGCGCACAGCCTCTACGCGCTGTCCTCCGCCTCCAACTACGCCCGCGACCTGCGTGAGACCGGACGGCTGCGGGAGGCGCTGGAGCTGCTGGAGGAGACCGTCCGGATCTACCAGCAGACCATCGGCGACGGCCACACCGACACCCTGCGCGCCCGCAAGAACCTCGCCGTGGCGCTGCGCCGGGCCGGCCGCTACCCCGAGGCGCTGGAGATAGACGAGGACATCTACCAGCGCTACCTGGACATCAACGGCGCCGAGCACCCGGACACCCTGGCCGCCGCCACCAACCTGGCCAGCGACTTCAGCGCGCTCGGCGACACCGACCGGGCGATCCAGCTCGCCGAAGGCGCCCTCGCCCGCTACCGGGACTACCTGGGCGGCGACCACCCGGTCACGCTGGCCGGCGCCAACAACCTCTCCGTCTACCTGCGGCTGGCCGGCCGCACGGCGGAGGCGCGGGAGCTGTCCGGCCGCACCCTGGCGCAGTTCCGGACCGTCCTCGGCGACCAGCACCCGTACACCCCGATCGCGATGATGAACCACGCCAACGACCTCGTGCTGTCCGGGGAACCGGCGGCGGCGCTGGCCTTCGAGGAGCGGGCGGCGCCGCTGATGGCCGAGACCCTCGGGCCGGACCACTACGACGCCATCGGGGTGAACTCCAACCTGTCGCTGTCGCTGGCCGCGGCGGGGGAGGGCGAGCGCGCGGCCCAACTGCGCGGCGACTGCGTCCGCCGGGCCCGGCAGACCCTCGGCGAGGAGCACCCGACCACGGTGGCGGTCAAGGCGGGGCTGCGGCTGGACTCCGACATCGAGCCGCCGTCGGTGTGACACCGGCCGGCCGCGCGGGCCGGGCCGGTGGTGCCGGCCCGGCGGGCGGACCGCCGGCCGGCGGCTAGGCTCGCGGGCATGGTGCCGTTCCGCCAGTTCCTGCTCAAGGTCCACAGCCGGTGCAACCTGGCCTGCGACTACTGCTACATGTACGAGGCGGCGGACCAGAGTTGGCGCCGGCGCCCGCGCCGGATGGAGCTGGCGACGGTCCGCCGGACGGCCCGGCGGATCGCCGAGCACGTGGCCGACCGCGGCCTCGACGAGGTCGCGGTGATCCTGCACGGCGGCGAGCCGCTGCTCGTCGGCGCCGCCCATCTGGACGCGGTGCTGGCGGAGTTGGCGCAGGTGGCGCCGACGGTGCGGTTCAGCCTGCAGACCAACGGACTGCGGCTGCTGGACGAGCCGGCGCTGCTGGACGTGCTGCACCGCCACCGGGTCGCCGTCGGGGTGTCGCTGGACGGCGCCGCCCCCGACCACGACCGGCACCGGCGGCTGCCGTCCGGCGGGGGCAGCTGGGCGCGCACGGCCGAGGCGCTGCGGCTGCTGGGCTCGGCGGCCCACCGGGAGCTGTTCGCCGGGCTGCTCTGCGTGGTGGACCTCGCCGCCGACCCGGTCGCCACCTACGAGGCGCTGCTGGAGTTCGCGCCGCCGCGCGTCGACCTGCTGCTGCCGCACGGGACGTGGGCGGCCCCGCCGGCCGGGGTGCGCCGGGCGCTGCCGACCGGCCCGCCCTCGGGCCGGGACGCGGCGCCCTACGGGGAGTGGCTGATCGCCGCCTTCGACCGCTGGTACGGCGCCCCCCGGCGGGAGACCGGGGTCCGGCTCTTCGAGGAGCTGGCCGTGCTCCTGCTCGGCGGGCGGGCGGCCAGCGAGGCGGTCGGGCTGGCGCCGGTGGACCTCGTGGTGGTCGAGACGGACGGCGCGATCGAACAGGCCGACAGCCTCAAGGTGGTGGCCGACGGAGCCGCCGGAACCGGCCTGGACGTGTTCCGGCACGGCTTCGGCGAGGCGGCCGCGCACCCGGCGTTCCGCGGCCGCCAGCGCGGCCTCGACGGCCTCGGACCGGTCTGCACGGCCTGCCCGCTGGTGCGGGTGTGCGGCGGCGGCCTGTACGCGCACCGCTACCCCGGCCCGGCGGCCGGGGGCGGCTTCGCTCACCCGTCCGTGTACTGCGCCGACCTGGACCGGCTGATCCGCCACATCGCGGGGAGGCTGCGGGCGGACACGGCCGGTGCCAAGCGAGGAGGATGACCGGTGGTTGGTACGGGTGGGCCGGGCGCGGACGGACTGCCCCGGCACGGGGTGGACCGGGCGACGTTCCGGGCGATCGCGGCCGCGCGCGGCGGACCGGAGGCCGTCCGGCTGCTGCGCTCCGGGCAGCTGAGCAAACGCGCGCTGCTGTTGCTGGCGCTGCGGCGGGCGGCGCCCGAGGACGCCGGCTACCGCGCGGCGTACGCCGAGGTCCGGGCCTCGCAGCGGACGGACCGGGCCCGGTGGGAGGAGGTCCTGCTGCGGCCGGAGCTGGACGCCTGGGCGGCCGACAGCCTGCGGGCCCGCACGGCGGGCGAGGCCGTCCGGCTGGACGCGCTGCGGGAGTTCCTCCGGCCCCCGGTGGCCGAACCGCTCCGGCTGGAGTGCGACGGGCTGCGCTGGGCCCCGGCGGTCGATCACGCGGGGCAGCGCCGGGTCGACTACGGGCGGCCGCCCGCCGGGCCGCTGGACGCCCGCGAACTCGCCTCCTGGCACACCGCTTTGGCGGACGCCTGGCGGATCCTGGTGCGCCGCCACCGGCCGTACGCGGAGGCGGTCGCGGCCTGCGTCACCACGATCGTCCCGCTGCGTCCGGCCCCGGGCGGCGAGGCGGTCAGTGCCGCCGCGCGCCGGGCGTACGGCGCGGTGGCGGCCTCGCTGCCGGGCGATCCGGTGCTGCTCGCGCTCGCTCTGGTGCACGAGTTCCTGCACCTCCAACTCGGCGCGCTGCTCGACCTCGTCCCGCTGCACCGGCCCGACGGCGCGGCCGTCCACCACGCCCCCTGGCGGCCCGACCCGCGCCCGGTCGGCGCCCTGCTGCAGGGCACCTACGCGCACCTGGGTGTCGCCGACTTCTGGTGCGCCGAGCGGTCCGGTGCGGCGGAGGGCGGCCGGGCGGCCGAGGAGTTCACCCGCTGGCGCGGGCACGCCCTGGCGGCCGGTACTACCCTGCTCGGCAGCGGGGGGCTCACCGCGCACGGCCGGGAGTTCACCGAGGAACTCCTCGGGGCCGTGCGGGGGTTGGGACGCTAGAATGCGGACACGGCCGGGCCGGTCGGGAACGCGACCGGCGCCCGGATGAATTCCCCCGGTGCCGACCGTGCCGGGAACCCAATTCACCGCAACGCGGCCGTCCCGCGGGCAGTACATTGTGAATTACCGCGGAAATGAGCCGGGGGAAGCCCCATTGACGACCGGTCAGGTGGCCGCCTGACCGTCATGGGACTCCCCCCGAGAGCACCGGTCTCTACACAGGAGGGGTACTCCGATGCACCAGCCTACCCAGAACCAGGACCGGCCCCCGGTGGCGCCGGTGCCACCGCGCCGCCAGGCCCTGCTGCGACGGGCGTTCGACGCGATGGTCGTCGCGTCCTGCGCCGGGACGGCCGGGGCGCTGAGCGCCCAGGTCACCGCGAGCCTCTGGGGGTACGCCGTCGGACGTTGAGTCGAGGTCGTTCCGCCGGGCCGGGACCGGCCCGGCGGAAACGGTTCGGCGCGCGCCACGGCGAAGTGCGCGACCGCCGGACGGGTGATTTCTGGGGCCTTCGGGCGCCGCCACAGGCCGTCGACCGGCCGGGGAGACCAACTTGAGACCGCAAGGTGCCGCGCGGACGTCGGCTGGGTACTACATTGGTCGCAATCGGGTGGCTTACCCACCCTCGGCAGGTTCTAACCGCGCCTAAGGAACGAATATGACTCCGGTAATCAGCACCAGGCCAGGCACCGAACTGACGGACGCTCAGGCCCCGGACCGAGGACCCTCGCTCGCCGAACTCGCCGCCCTCGGCGCGGAGGAGCTCGCCGCCCGGCTGCGGCGCGCCCTGCCCGGCGCCGAAGCCGGCCGGGTCGCGGTCGCCGCCTTCAATTCCTCGATCTGACCGGTCCGGGAACAACGGGCCGGAATTCCACCGGACCGCACCCGAATTCAACAGACCTACGATGAAGCGAATTCCGCTGCCTTTCTCGCAATTCGTGGTGAAGGTGCACAGCCGGTGCGACCTCGCCTGCGACCACTGCTACGTCTACGAGCACGCGGACACCAGTTGGCGCACCCGGCCGAAGGTCATCGGCGACGAGGTGCTGGCCAAGGCCGCCGAGCGGATCGGCGCGCACGCGGCCGCGCACCGGCTGTCCGCCGTCCGGGTCGTCCTGCACGGGGGAGAACCCCTGCTCGCCGGCCCGGACCGGCTCCGGCGCGTGGCCGGGGCGCTGCGGGCGGCGCTGCCGCCGGGCTGCGCCCTCGACCTGCGCATCCACACCAACGGCGTGCTGCTGGACCGCGCGTTCTGTGCCCTGTTCGCCGAGACGGGGATCGGGGTCGGCATCTCGCTGGACGGCGACCGGGCCGCCAACGACCGGCACCGCCGCTTCGCCGACGGGCGCAGCAGCCACCCCCAGGTGCTGCGGGCCGTGGCGCTGCTGAGCGAACCGGAGTTCCGGCACCTCTTCGCCGGCCTGCTCTGCACCGTCGACGTCGAGAACGACCCGGTGGCCGTCTACCGCGCGCTGGCCGAACTCCAGCCGCCCGCCGTCGACTTCCTGCTGCCGCACGCCACCTGGGACGACCCGCCGAAGCGCCCGGCCGGGCGGGGCGGGACGCCCTACGCGGACTGGCTGCTCACCGTCCACGACCGCTGGGAGGCGGACGGGCGGCCGTTCGCCGTGCGCACCTTCGAGTCGGTGCACCGGACGCTGCGCGGGTTCACCAGTCTCACCGAGTCGCTCGGCCTGGAGCCGTCCGATCTGGTCGTGCTGGAGACCGACGGCACCTTCGAACAGGTGGACAGCCTCAAGACGGCCTACGACGGCGCCCCCGCGACCGGCTTCGACGTGTTCGCGCACAGTCTCGACGACGTCGCCCGGCACCCGGGCATCGCCGCCCGCCAGTCCGGTCTCGACGGCCTCGGGCCCACCTGCCGGGCCTGCCCCGTCGTGCGCACCTGTGGAGGCGGCCTGTACGCCCACCGGTATCGGAGTCACGATGGTGGCGGCGGCTTCGACAACCCGTCCGTCTACTGCGGGGACCTCATGACGCTCATCAACGGCATCACGGCACGGAGCGGACCGGTCGTCGTGCCGGCCCAGGCGGCCGCGCCGGTCGCGCCGGCGGCACTCGCCCCGGCGCAACTCGACGAACTCGCCCGCGGCTACGGCGGCGCGGACACCGTGCGCGCCCTGGCCCGCTCCCAACTCGCGCTCACCCGGGCGATGCTGGCAGCCGCCTGGGACGCCTCGGGGCAGGGCCGCCCGGAGGCGTGGTCCCTGCTGTCCGAGCTGGACGCCGCCGCCCCGGACGCGGTCGACACCGTCCTCGCCCATCCGTACGCCCGCGCCTGGGCGGCCCGGCAGCTGGCCGGTGACCTCGGGACCGGGCTGGGCCCGCTGGCGGGCCTGGCGGCCGCGGCGGCCGTCCGGGCCGGGCGGGGCGACGCCGTCGCCGTGCCGGTGCGCGGCGGGTGGCTGCACCTGCCCACGCTCGGGCGGATCGCCCTGCCCGACGGCGAGGCGGTCGTCACCGGCCTGCCCGGCGGCCTCACCGTGCGGGCGGCCGACGGCTCGGTGCGCACCGCCCTGGACGAGCCGCTGCGCGCCGTCCGGCTGGCGGGGGGCTGGAGCGTCGCCCTGGAGGACGTCGACCCGCTGCGCGACAGTCACGACCACGCCGTGGCGGAGCGGCTGCCGGACGGCGAGCTGCTGCACTGGACCGGCGCGCTGCGCGAGGCCTGGGAGCTGCTCGGGCACGACCTGCCCGGGTACGCGGACGGCATCCGGGCGGGCCTGCGGGCGGTCACCCCGCTGCGGCCCGGACCGGCCGGACGGGACGTCAGTTCGGCGGCCCGGCAGGCGTTCGGGGTGGTCGCGATCGCCCGGCCCGCCACCGCGCCGACCCTCGCGCTGCTGCTCGCGCACGAGTTCCAGCACGTCAAGCTCGGTGCGGTGCTCGACCTGCTGGACCTGTACGACCGCGACGACGACGCGCTGTACCTGGCCCCCTGGCGGCCCGACCCGCGGCCGCTCGAAGGGCTGCTCCAGGGTACCTACGCCCATCTGGCGGTCACCGAGTACTGGGGCACCCGCACCCTCGCGTACGACGGTCTGCCGGGGGAGGCCGCCGACCGGGCCCGGCTGCAGTTCGCGCTCTGGCGGCGCTACACCGCGGAGGCGGTCGAGCGGCTGGCCGGGTCCGGTTCGCTGACCGGGCTCGGGCTGCGCTTCGCCGACGGGATGCGGACGACGGTCGCCCCGTGGCTCGCCGTGGCGCTGCCCGCCGCCGCCGAGCGGGCGGCCGACCTGGCCCGGGAGGAGCGCGCGATGGCCGGCGGCTGAGCCCTTCCGTCCTCGTCGCCGGCCAGCCGTCCTCACCCCCGGGGAGCCGTCATCCTCACCGAACTCCGCGCCCTCACCACGGCCCGGCTGACCGAGCAGGTCACGGCCCTCGGGGTCCGCCCGGGTACGGTCGTGCACGTCCAGGCGTCGCTGCGGGCCCTCGGCCCCGTGGTGGGCGGGCCGGCCGCGGTGGTGGAGGCGCTGCTGGCGGCGGTCGGAGACCACGGCACCCTGGTCGGGTACACGGCCACCCCGGAGAACTCGGCCACCTCCCGGATCCACGCGGCGGCCACGGCCGGCCTCTCGCCCGCCGAGATCGCCGCCTACCGCGGCCGGATGCCGGCCTTCGACCCGGCCACCACCCCCTGTTCCCCGAGCATGGGCGCCCTCTCGGAGGCGATCCGCACCCACCGGGACGCCCGGCGCAGCCGCCACCCGCAGACCTCGTGGGCCGCCGTCGGCCGGCTCGCCCGCCGGATCACCGAACACCACCCGGACGGCTGCCACCTGGGCCCGGCGTCCCCGCTCGGTCGGCTGTACGACCTGGACGCCCGGGTCCTGATGCTCGGGGTCCCGATGTCCCGCTTCACCGCCTTCCACCTGGCGGACCTGCGGATGCCCGACGTCCCGCTGCGCGAGTACCGCTGCCGCGGCGCGGCGGGCTGGATCTCCTTCAAGGCCCCCGAGCTCGACGACCTCCACTTCGGCGACCTGGGCGAGCAGGTCCTGCGCGAGGCCGTGGGCGTCAGCACGGGCCGGATCGGCGCCGCCCGCTGCCGCCTCGTGCCGGTCCGCGAGGCGGTCGACCTCGCCGAGCGGGTCCTGCGCCGCTCGCGCGCCTGACGGGTCGGACGGCGGCGCGGCGGGGCGGCGGCGGCCGGGCCCGCCCCGGCCGCGGTCGTACCCGGTTCGTTTCAGTCATGTCAATTCGTGCCGGGGGATGTGCTATTCCATTGGGGCCGCAGTCGTTCCTACACTGAAGCCCCGCGTACGGGGACTCGCGGTAAAGAGGTTGCCGGCGGGCCAGGGGGAGGCGCGTGTGAACGACCATGGCTGGGACGAGGACGCCGCCCGGCCGTACTTCTTCCTCAGCTACGCCCACACCCCGAGATCGGGGGCGCGCGGTGCGGGTGACCCCAACCACTGGGTGCGGCAGCTGTACCGGGACCTCTGCGAGGCGGTGCTCCAACTCACCACCGTCCCCGCGGGAGTACCGGTCGGGTTCATGGACGAGTCCATGCACCAGGGGGAGTTGTGGGCCGAACGGCTCTCCGAGGAGCTGGCCGCCTGCCGGGTCTTCGTGCCGCTGTACTCGCCGCGCTACTTCAACAGCGTGCCGTGCGGGCAGGAGTGGCACTCCTTCACCCGCCGCCCGGTGTACCCGGCGAACCTCGACTCGGAGCGGACCAGCGGCATCGTGCCGGTGCTCTGGGCGCCGATGAGCCGCTACAAACTGCCCCGGGTGGCGAGCGAACTCCAGTTCAACCACACCAGCTTCGGGCCGGACTACGCCACCGAGGGCCTGTACGCGCTGATGAAGCTCAGCTACTTCCGCTCCGCCTACGAGCTCGCCGTGCACCGGCTGGCCCGGCGGATCGTGGAGGTGGCCGAGGAGACGGTGATCCCGGTCGGGCGCCGGCTGGACTTCAACGCCCAGCCCAGCGCCTTCGACGTCACCGCGCCCACCAAACAGCTGCGGATCTCCGTCCTCTCCTACCACCAGGGCGAGCTGCCGGCCGACCGCAATCCCGACTACTACGGGGCCAGGCGCACCGACTGGCACCCCTACCGGCCCGCCGCCGCCCGTCCGCTGGCCGAGCACGCGGTGCGGCTGGCCCGGCAGCTGGGGTTCCAGGCCACCGTGCACGAGTTCGACGAAGAGGCCGAGGCGATCATCGCGGGTGGTGAACCCAGCGCCCCCGGACTGCTGTTGCTGGACCGCTGGGCGCTCCAGGACGAGCGGCGGCGCGAGCTGGTCCGGCGCTTCGACCGCTCGGACTCCACCTGGGTGAGCGTCCTGGAACCGTGGAACCTGGACGACCCGGACTGCGTCGAGCGGCACCGGGAGATGGGGGAACTCAGCGACCAGATCCTGCGGATCACCCACCGGTCGGCCCGGCCGAGCTTCCTCGGAACCGCCGGGGGGACGCCCGGACTGGGCAGCCTGGAGGAGTTCGACGACGCACTGCCGCGGGCGGCGATGAAGGCCAAGTACGCGTTCGAGGGCCGGACCAGGACCGAGCCCGACGAACCGGCGCCGCCGCGGCCCAACCTGCGCGACGCGTTCCGGCCGGGCCGCGGCCGGGACGGGCCGGGCCCCGCCCCCTTCGGCCACGACGACCACCCAGCCAGCGACTTCGGCGACCGTCCGACGACGGGACGCCGCCCGGGGGAGGAACCACATGAGTGAGAACCGCACCAGGAACCTCCGCATCGGCGGCCCGACCGCGGCCGAGATCGCCGAACGGCGCGAGGCGGAGCAGGACCGGCAGGGCCGGGTGATCACCTTCTACTCCTACAAGGGCGGCACCGGGCGCACCATGGCGCTCGCCAACACCGCCTGGATCCTGGCGGCCAACGGGTTCCGGGTGCTCACCGTGGACTGGGACCTGGAGGCACCGGGCCTGGCCAAGTTCTTCCACCCGTTCCTCGACCCGGCGGTGCTGGCCGGCACCACCGGGATGATGGACCTGATCGCCGAGTACCGGGAGGAGGCGCTGCGCCCGGTCGAGCACGAGGACGGCTGGCACCTCGACTTCGCCCGGGTGCACCCGCACGCGCTGTCGCTCTCCTGGCCGCTGTTCCCCGGCGGCGGGAGCCTGGACTTCCTCTCCGCCGGCCAGTTCAACCGGGACTACTCCGAGGCCGTCACCCACCTGGACTGGGACATCTTCTACGACCGCTTCGACGGCGGGCAGTTCTTCGACGCGCTCAAGGCCGACATGAGCAAGCGCTACGACTACGTGCTGATCGACTCCCGCACCGGCCTGTCCGACATCGCCGAGATCTGCACCGTCCAGATGCCCGACGACCTGGTGGTCTGCTTCACCCTGAGCGACCAGTCGATCGACGGCGCCTCCCGGATCGCCCAGCACATCCACGACCGCTACCGCGAGCGCGGCATCCGCATCCTGCCGGTGCCGATGCGCATCGACGAGGGCGAGAAGGAGAAGGCGGACGCCGGGCGGGCGCTGGCCCGGATCCGCTTCGACGGCCTCCCGGCCGGCCTGGCGGGCGAGGAACTGGCCCACTACTGGGGCTCGGTGGAGATCCCGTACCGGCCGTTCTACGCCTACGAGGAGATCCTGGCGACCTTCGGCGACCAGGGCGGCGCGCAGACCTCGATGCTGGCCGCCTGCGAACGGCTGACCGGCGTGATCACCAACGGCCGGGTCGCCTCGCTGCCGACGGTCGACGAGGAGGTCCGGCTGCGCTACGTCGACGCCTTCACCCGGCGCCGCCCGTCCGTCCCGGCCGACCTCTACCTCTCCTACGTCCCCGAGGACCGGATGTGGGCCGACTGGATCGAGTCGGTGCTGACCCGGGCCGGCTTCCGGGTGCTGCCCCGGGACCTCAGCGCCGGCTCCGACCCGCGCCAGGAGACCGAGCGCGGCATCGACGCCGCCTACCGGACGGTCGCCGTGCTCTCGCCCGCCTACCAGCGCTCGCCGCAGGCCCGCGCGCTCTGGGAGTCCGTGGTCAGCTCCGACCCGTCCGGCACCCGCCGCCAGCTCGTCCCGGTCCGGGTCGGCGACGTCCGGCTCACCGCGCCGTTCAGCAACCGCAACCCCGTCGACCTGGTCGGCCGCGACGAGACGCAGTCCGTGCAGACCCTGCTGCGCGCCCTCGGCCGGGCCGACGTGCCGCTCGCCGAGACCACCGGCACCGGCCCGCGGTTCCCCGGCAGCAAGCCGCAGGTCTGGGACGTCCCGCCGCGCAACCCCTCCTTCACCGGTCGGGCCGCCGTCCTGGAGCAGCTGCGCAACCAGCTGCGCGGCGGCATGGCCGCCGTGCTGCCCACCCCGCAGACCCTGTACGGGCTCGGCGGTGTCGGCAAGACCCAGGTGGCGCTGGAGTACGCGCACCGCTTCATGTCCGACTACGACCTGGTCTGGTGGATCGACGCCGAGCAGACCGAGCTGGTCGCCCCGGCGCTGGCCGACCTGGCCCGCCGGCTCGGCCTGCGGGTGGGCGACTCGGTCACCGAGGCCGCCGAGGCGGCCCGGGAGGCGCTGCGCCGCGGTGTGCCCACCGCCCGCTGGCTGCTCATCTTCGACAACGCCGACGAGCCGGCCGAGATCCGCCGGTTCTTCCCCGGCGGCTCCGGCCACATCCTGGTCACCTCCCGCAACCAGGCCTGGTCCGGTCACGCGGAGGCGCTGGAGGTGGACGTCTTCACCCGCGGCGAGAGCGTCGAGCACCTCTGCCGCCGGGCCCGCGGGCTCTCCCGCGCCGACGCCGACCGGGTCGCCGAGGCGGTCGGCGACCTGCCGCTGGCCGTCGAGGTCGCCGCCGCCTGGCTGGACACCACCGGGACGCCGGTGGACACCTACGTCGCCCAGCTGCAGGCCGAGGCGGCCCGCGCGCTGGCCGGCGCCCGGCCGGCCGACTACCCGACACCGGTCGGCGCCACCTGGAACGTCTCGATCGGCCGGCTGCGCACGCAGTCGCCGGCGGCGGTCCGGCTGCTCCAGCTCTGCGCGTTCTTCGCGCCCGAGCCGATCTCGATGAACCTGTTCTACAGCGACCAGATGATCCGCGCGCTGGTGCAGTACGACGCCGACCTCAGCGACAAGTTCATGCTGGGGAAGGTGATCCAGGCGATCGGCCGGTACGCGCTCGCCAAGGTCGACGCCGGCACCAACAGCTTCCAGGTCCACCGGCTGGTCCAGGCGGTGATCCGGGCCGAGATGACCGAGGAGGAGCAGGAGGTCGCCGTCCACGAGGTGCACCGCATCCTCACCGGCGCCCGGCCCGTCCTCGGAGACACCGACGACCCGGCCAACTGGCCCGCCTTCGACGAGATCTGGCCGCACCTGTCGCCCTCCAAGGCGCACAACTGCGACGAGGCGGACACCCGGCAGCTGCTCATCGACCGCGTCCGCTACCTCTGGAAGCGCGGTGAGCTGGACCGTGCCCGGGACCTCGGCCACGCCCTGGACGCGGAGTGGACCGGCAAGCTCGGCGAGGACGACCGGCAGACCCTGCTGCTGCGCTTCCAGCTCGCCAACGTGCTCCGCTCGCAGGGCAACTACGCCGAGGCGCTGGCCCTGGACGAGTCCACCCTGGAGCGCCAGCGGGCCCTGCTGGGCGAGCACCACCCGTACACCCTGATGACCGCCGGCTCGCTCGGCGCCGACCGCCGGGCCCTCGGCCGGTTCCAGGAGGCGCTCGACCTGGACCGCGAGATCCTCGACCAGTTCCGGGAGTTGTTCGGGGACGACAACCCGCGCACGCTCTCGATGGCGAACAACCTGGCCATCGACTACCGGCTGGTCGGCGACAGCGAGGCCGCCCGCGAGCTCGACCAGGAGACCCTGGACCGGCGCACCGCGGTGCTCGGCCCGCGCCACCCGTACACCCTGTCCACCAAGTCCAACCTCGCCCGGGACCTGCGCGAACTCGGCGACTACCGCGGCTCGGTGGAGCTGCTCCAGGAGGTCACCAACGACCTCGGCGACGTGCTGGACCCGGACCTGCCGGAGAACCTGCGCAACGCCAAGTCGCTGGCGGTCTCGCTGCGCCGGACCGGCCAGCTGGCCGAGGCCCGCCGGATCACCAAGGAGACCTACGAGCGCTACCTGGAGCGGTACGGCGCCGACGCGCCCGACGCGCTGGCCTGCGCGCTCAACCTGGCCGCCGACCACAGCGCCTCCGGCGACAAGGAGGCCGCCCGCGACCTGTGCACCACCGTGTACGAGGGGCACCGCCGGCTGTTCGGCGAGGACCACCCGTTCACCCTGGCCTGCGCCAACAACCTCGGCATCTACCTGCGGGGCAGCGGCGACACCCAGGGGGCCATCGAGCGCGGCCGGGACACCGTGGACGGGCTCACCCGCTCGGTCGGCCAGGATCACCCGTACACCCTCAACGCGATGATCAACCTGGCCAACGCCTACGGGGACGCCGGCCAGGTCGGACTCGCCGAGGAGCTGGGCCGCCGCGCGTACGCCGGGCTGTGCGAGCGCTACACGCCCCGCCACCCGGACGCGGTCGCCTGTGAGGCCAACCTGGCCGTCACCCTGCGCACGGCCGGCCGGCACAGCCAGGCCGCCGAGCTGCGCGCCCGGTCGATCGCCGAGCTGATCCGCCAGTTCGGCGAGGAACACCCCAACACCGTCGCCGCCCGCGGCTGGAAGCGGATCAACCGCGACCTGGAGCCGCAGCCGGTGTGACCCCGGGGCGTCACCCGGCGCACGGGACGTCACCCGGCGCACGGGACGTCCGAAGTCGGCCGCAGGGCCCGGAGCGTATGCTTCGGGCCCTATGAGCGAGCAGCCCCTGCCCCCGGTCCTGGTCACCCGCCGCCTCGCCCCCGGGGTGGTCGAGCGGCTCACCGAACGGCACCCCGCGACCGTGCACGACTCGGACCTGCCGATGGCGCGCGGCGAGCTGCTGGCGGCCGTCCGGGGCCGGGCGGCGGTCGTCACCACCCTGGACGACGTGGTGGACGGTGCCTTCCTGGACGCGGCCGGTCCGGGCCTGCGGATCGTGGCCAACCACGCGGTCGGCCACCACAACATCGACCTCGCGGCCTGCGCCGAGCGCGGCGTGCTGGTCAGCAACACCCCCGGCGTCCTCACCGCCGCCACCGCCGACATGGCCTGGGCGCTGCTGCTGGCCGCCACCCGCCGGCTCGGCGAGGGCGAGCGGCTGCTGCGCTCCGGTCAGCCCTGGGCCTGGGCGCCGAACTTCCTGCTCGGCCTGGAGCTGGCCGGTACCCCGCTGGGCGTCCTCGGCATGGGCCGGATCGGGCAGGCGGTGGCCCGCCGGGCCCGCGCCTTCGACATGCCGGTCGGCTACCACAACCGCCGCGAGCTGCCGCCGGAGCAGGCCGGGGGCGCGGAGTGGCTGCCGCTGGAGGAGCTGCTGGCCCGCTCCACCGTGCTGGTCGTCACCTGCCCGCTCGGCCCCACCACCCGGCACCTGCTGGACGCCCGCCGGCTGGCCCTGCTGCCGCCCGGCGCGGTGGTGGTCTCGATGACCGCCGGGGTGGTGGACGAGGAGGCGCTGGCCGGCGCCCTGGAGTCGGGCGCGCTGTTCGCCGCCGCCGTGGACAACTTCGAGCGCGAGCCGGCCGTGCCGTCCGCGCTGCTCGCCCAGGAGCGGGCGGTGCTCGCCCCGCATCTGGGCAGCGCCACCGTGCGGACCAGGCAGGCGATGGGCGGCCTGGCGGTGGAGAACGTCCTGGCGGTGCTGGCGGGCGGCGCGCCGGTCACCCCGGTCGGGGCCTGAGGCGGTCCGGGCGCCCGCCCCCGGTCAGGGCCGGAGCGGGCCGCCCGGCGGCCGGTCGGCCGAGCTGTGCCCGGCCGCCCAGGCCAGCGCGGTGGTCATCACCCGGAAGGCGCCGAAGTGCGCGGCACCGGGCTCCAGGAAGAGCGCGGCCCCGGGGATGTTGTCGGCCAGCCAGCGCGAGTGCTCGACCGGGGAGAACTGGTCGTCCGCGCCGTGCCAGAGCCAGGTGGGCACGCTGATGTCCTGGACCCGGAAGCCCCAGTCGGCGGTGAAGGCCAGCACGTCGTCGATCCAGCCGTCGGCGCCGTGCCGGAACGCCTCGCGGTAGTTGCTCTGCAGCATCCGCCGCAGCCCGGTGTCGGCGACCACCTCCCGGTCGGTGGGGGGCAGTTCCGGCCGCAGGCCCTTCAGCAGCCGGCCCGGGTCGGCCCTGATCTGCTCGGAGCGGAACTGCATCGAGTCGGCGATCCGGCCGTGCCCGCGCTCGGCCTCCCGGTACGCCCGGACGTTGGAGGGGGTCATCCCGCCGTACCAGTCCAGGCCGGCCGCGTTCCGGGGCGCCAGCCCGACCAGCACGGCCACCCGGGTGACCCGCTCGGACAGCAGCGCCGCGCAGGCCATCGCGTGCGGGCCGCCGCCGGAGCGGCCGAGCACCGCGAACTCGGCGAGCCCGAGCTCGTCCGCGATGGTCCGCACGTCGGCGGCGGCCGCGCTCACCCGCCGGCCGGGCAGCCGGGTGGAGTCGCCGTAACCGGGCCGGTCGAAGGAGATCAGCCGGACACCCAGGCGGTAGAGCACGGTGCTGCGGGGGTGCGGGCCGACCCGGCTGCCGGGCGTGCCGTGCACCAGGAACACCGGCCGGCCGCGCGGGTCGCCCACCGTCTCGACGGCGAGGGCGCGGCCGTCGGCCGCCTTGACCATCCGTAGTGACACGCGCGGCCTCCTCAGGCTCCGGGCTGAGCTCCGGTCGGGGCTCCGTCAGGTCGGCGCCCCGCCGGGTCAGGGCTCTGTCAGTGGTCCCGGTCGGTCGTCCCGCGGACCTCGCGACGGGCCTGCCAGGTCGTGTGCTCCCTGGAGACGGCGTCCTCGGCGTCGCGGGCCAGCCGGGCCCAGATCTCCTCGGCGTCGGCCGACCCGAGGTCCAGTCCGGTCAGCTGGTGGCGGATCAGCTCCAGCTCCTCGGCGGCCAGCCGGTAGGCGGCGGCCAGCGGCCGGTACTGGCGCAGTTGGGCCCAGGCGGTGACCGAGGCGGCCACCGCGGAGACCGTGCCGAGCGCGTCGTAGCGGAACCAGCCCAGCGCCCGCAGGACGGCCAGCACCAGGCCGAGCAGCGGCAGCACCACGCCCAGCACACCGGTCCAGAAGCCGGCCCGGGCGCAGTACCGGGCCTTGCTCCGGTACCAGTCGTGCTGCACCTGGATCCGCGCCCGCAGGTACACCTCGCGGCGCACGGCCAGCGGCTGGGCGCGCAGCCCGTGCATCGCCTCGGTGATCCCGGTGCCGGCAGCGTCGGCGCGGCCGCCGTCCGGAGCGCCGCTCGCGGCCGCCGGGGCCCGCGTGCCCCCGGCCACCGCGCTCCCGGCGGCCGGGCTCCCGGTGGCCGGGCCGAGCGCGCGGCTGCCCCGGAAGGCGCTGAGCACCCGGCCGAGCTGGAAGCGGTACAGGCCCTCGGCGTCCGGCAGGCTGCGCGGCGGCGGCTGGTACGCGTCCGCCCGGACGGCGAACTTCCAGGCCAGCGTCTTCACCGACTCGGCGGCCGCCCGGCCCTCGTACCAGAGGCCCTGCGGGTTCTGCCGGCTGATCACCAGGGCGAGGACGATCGCGCCGAGGTAGGCGACGGCGGCCGGCCAGGCCCAGGGTTCGCCGTCGGCGGAGCCGGCCGCGGCGGCGACCACCAGCAGCGCCAGCTCCCAGGCGGAGAGCAGCACGGACCGGCGCTGCCCCTGCAGCGAGGCGGAGTCGGCGACCCGGAACAGCTCGGGCAGCAGCTCCTCCTCGCGCACCCACCCCATCGGACCCGCACCCGACGCCATCCTCGGCCCCCACCCGTCGCTCCGGTCGCACCGCTCTCCTGCCCCGACCGCCCGACCGGTACGCCTGGCGGGGGCCCCGCCCGCCGGCATTGGCCGGGATGCCGCCGGAGGTTGTCCCATACCGTGACCCTCCGGGGCGGCGCGCGGGCCCGCTCAGTAGGTGTAGAAGATCCGGTCCGCGTTGTCGGCCATCTGCTTGGCGTTCCACTCGGTGCCGCCCGGCACGTTGCCGGAGCGGAACAGCGGCGGGGCGGCGCCGTCGCCGTCGGCCGCCGCGTCGGCCAGCCGGCCGACCGCCGAGGCGACCACGGCCTGCATCAGGGCGCTGGTGACGATGGTGGAGACCGGGCCGAAGGTGGTCTCGGCGGCAGGGTGGGTCAGCTCGCCGTCCCCGACCGCGATCTTGTTGTCCAGGACGACGTCGCAGTGGTCCTTCAGATAGGTGCCGGACGGGTGCGCCGAGGGGACCTCCGCCGGGTACGCCAGCGAGGTCACCCCCACCACCGTCAGGCCGCGGGACCGGGCGTACTGGGCCAGCTCGACCGGCATGACCTGGCGGCCGGAGAGCGAGATGACGAAGAGCAGGTCCCCGGCGGTGGCGGGGGTGAGGTCCAGGGTGGTGGTGGCCAGCCCGGAGACCCGCTCCAGCGCGCTGGCGAGCGGGGCCGGCATCACCGTCACCCCGGCCATCCCGGGGACGTCCAGCAGGTTCACCGGGACGAGCCCGCCGGCCCGGTAGACCACGTCCTGGGCGGCGAGCGAGGAGTGGCCGGAGCCGAAGGTGAACACCCGGCGCCCCTCGGTGACCGCTCCGGCCAGCAGCGCGGCGGCCGCCTCGATGTTCTCGGACTCCTCGGACCGGACCCGCCGCAGATGCTCGATCGCGGCGTCGAAGTACCGGCCGACCAGGTCACTCATCTGTTGCCTTCGCTCTCTGCCGGTGGGGGAGCCGGCCGGGTGGGACGGCCGGGTGGTCCGGCCGCCGATGGAGAAAGCTACGGCCAGCACGGTGCTGCCTCACCGGTGTCGCTGTCAACAGGAACGAAAACCCGCCCCCGGGGCCCCTGCGCGGGCCCGGTTGCCCGCTCGGTAGGTCAGAATTGGCGGTGAGGACACCGAGGAACGGAGCCAGCGGCGATGTCTGGGCTGATCGACACCACTGAGATGTACCTTCGCACCATCCTGGAGCTGGAGGAGGAGGGCATCGTCCCGATGCGCGCCCGGATCGCCGAGCGCCTGGAGCAGAGCGGCCCCACGGTCAGCCAGACGGTCGGGCGGATGGAGCGGGACGGGCTGTTGCAGGTCGCGGGCGACCGTCACCTCGAACTCACCGAGGAGGGCCGGCGGCTCGCCGTGCGGGTGATGCGCAAGCACCGCATCGCCGAGTGCCTGCTGGTCGACGTGATCGGGCTGGAGTGGGAGCAGGTGCACGAGGAGGCCTGCCGCTGGGAGCACGTCATGAGCGAGACGGTGGAGCGCAAGGTGCTCGCCATGCTCGGTCACCCCACCCAGTCCCCGTACGGGAACCCGATCCCCGGTCTGGACGAACTGGGGGACGCCAAGGCGGAGGGCGAGGGCTACGACGCCGCGCTCGTCCCGCTGGATTCGGTGCGGCCGGGCGACGGCGGTGCCCAGGTGGTCGTCCGCCGGATCGGCGAGCCGATCCAGACCGACGGCGAGCTGATGCGCACGCTGCGCCGGGCCGGGATCCGGCCGGGGTCGACGGTGCGGGTCTCCACCGGGGTCGGCGGGGTGCTGGTGGGCACCGGGGACAACGCGGCCGAGCTGGGCAAGGAGATCGCCGCGCACGTCTTCGTCGCGCAGGCCTGACGGCCGGGCGGGCCCGGCCACTGCGCCGGTCCGGCAGCCGGGCCGAGCGCGCCGGCGGTGGGCGCCCCGGCAGGACGCGACGAGCAGGGCCCGGTGCTCCCGCAGCACCGGGCCCTGCTCGTCCTCCCCGTCCCTCCCGTTCCCCCGGCACCGGCCTCCCCGAACCCGGCCGGTGCCACGGCCCCCCGCATTCCCCTCCTGTTCCCTCCCGTCCCCTCCGTTCCCCTCCGTTCCCCTCCGTTCCCCTCCGTTCCCCTCCGTTCCCCTCCGTTCCCCTCCGTTCCCCTCCGATCCCTCCCGGCTCCCTCCCGACCGCCTCGCCCGGCTTCCCCGTCCGAGCGACCCTTCCGGCGTCCCCTCACGCTGGAATTCCTCCCCTCGGCAGATCATGGCAATCCTTGAGCGTTGTCACTCGTACGAGGGGCTTTCGCCGTTGACCAGCGGGTACATCGAAGCCTTATCCGCACATGCGTCTGACGGGCCCCGCCTCCGGTGGGAGGCAAGGCCCGTCAGTCGCGCGCGGGGTGTCGCGCATCGCACGCCCTCACCCGATAGGCGTAGGGCGGCTGTTCACGGGGTGGTGAATCATCCGGCCGGTGCCCGGCCCGGCGCCGCCGCGGGGCGCGGTCCGGAGCCGTCCGGGTGCCGGGCCGGCCTCAGCGCACCGCCGCCGGCTGGGCGGGCCGCTGCTGGACCGAGGGCGCCTCGCGGCCGCACGCGTACGCCAGCGGGCTGATCAGCTCGGCGGCGTCGGGCAGCCAGCGGTTCAGCGCGGAGGGCGAGCGGGCCCACTGGGCGAAGCCGCTCGGGCCGACCCGGGACGGCGGGGCCACCGTCCAGTCGCCCTCGCCGCGGGCCACCAGGTCCAGCCGGCCGGGCGGCCAGCCGAGCCTGCGCAGCATCTCCGGCAGCTTGGCCGCCACACCCGGCAGGACCAGGAAGTGCAGCCGCCGGCCGGACCGGCCGGGCGCGGCCGGGACGGCGACCACCGGGCCGAGCTGGAGGTCCATCCGTTCCATCCGGGCCAGCGCCAGACAGCCGGCCACCTCCGGCACGTCCAGGACGTCGAAGGAGCGACCGGTGGGCAGCAGGATCGAGGCGTCGGGCCGCTCGGCCCACCAGCGCCGCACCGCCCCCGGTCCGGCGCTCGCCTTGCGGGCCCAGTCCGCGTCGAGCGGGTGCGCACCGGGCAGCGGACAGCGGCCGTCGCCGCAGGAGCAGCGGGCCGGCCCGTCGCCGTCGATCAGCCAGGCACCCGGGGCGACCTCCCAGTGGCGGGTCTCGGCATAGCTGACCGCTTCGATGAGCAGCGGGGGGAGTCCGGCGTTGCCGCCCTGGTCGGGGGAGTCTGGGATGTCGTCCACGCGGTGCTCAACTACCGTGCGTGAGGCTGGTTACGGCCCGGCGGGAGCGGGTCTGCCGCGCGGCGGCAATTGTCACCCGAACCGGTGAGGCAACCGAGTTGGGGTGGGCGGGGGTGGGCGCAGTGGGGGCGCACGGGAGCATTGACCAGGGCGCGTGGGGGGTGGGGATCGTCACCGTGGGTATCCCGGTGGCGTTGCTGATCGCTAACCTGGTGTCAGATTCCTTGGACGGTCGGACAGTCGGCAACAGATCAGCAGAATCGTCGCCCACCGGCCGGGACCGGAGGGTGTGGGGAGGCGAAGCCAATGGCCGCGAGACCACTTGTCGCACGACAGCCCAACGAGCGTCTGCAGCAGCTGATCCAGGAGGCCAGCTGCTCGAACGCCGGCCTGGCGCGGAGGGTCAACCTCTGCGGGGCCGAGCACGGCCTGGACCTGCGGTACGACAAGACGTCCGTCGCGCGCTGGCTCCGTGGCCAGCAGCCGCGCGGACAGGCACCGGCGGTCATCGCCGAAGCGCTCGGGCGCAAGCTGGGGCGGGGTGTGTCGGTCGAGGAGATCGGCATGGCCGACGGCAAGAACCTCAGCTCCGGGATCGGGCTGCAGTTCGCGCCGACGCTGAACGCCGCGCTGGAGCAGGTCTGTGAGCTCTGGCGCAGCGATGTCGGCCGGCGGGACTTCCTGACCGGTGCGACGGTGGCGGCCTCCGCCCTGGTCGAGCCCAGCCGGGACTGGCTGATCACCCCGCCCGATCCGGTGGTGGCGCGGACCGGCGGGCCGCGGGTGGGCCCGACGGACGTCGCGGCCATCAAGGCGACCACGGCGATGCTGGTCGACCTCGACCACCGCTTCGGCAGCGGGCACGTCCGCCCGGTGGTCGTCCACTACCTCAACAGCGTGGTCTCCGGCCTGCTCGGCGGCGCCTACCGAGAGGAGACCGGGCGGCAACTCTTCGCGGCGGTCGCCCGGTTGACGGAGCTGGCCGGCTACATGGCGGTGGACACCGGGCAGCCGGGGCTGGCCCAGCGCTACTACATCCAGGCGCTCCGGCTCGCCCAGGCGGCCGACGACCGCGGCTACGGCGGCTATGTGCTGGCGGCCTCGATGAGCCACCTGGCGGCGACGCTCGGCAACCCGCGGGAGATCGCCCAACTCGCCCGCGCCGCGCAGGAGGGGGCCCGCTCGGTGGCCACCCCGACGGCGATGGCGATGTTCTACGCGGCCGAGGCGCGCGGCCACGCCCTGCTCGGCGACGCCCGCTCCTGCGAGGCGGTGGCCGCCAAGGCGCTGGAGGCCATGGAGAAGCGCCGACCGGAGGACGACCCGGACTGGATCGTCCACTTCGACGACGCCTACCTGGCGGACGAGCTGGCTCACTGCCACCGGGACTTGGAGCAGGCCGGACCGGCCGAGCACTACGCCCGTCGGGCGCTCGACCTGCACCCGCCGACCAGGGTCCGGCGCCGCGCGGTGGACCTGGTGCTGCTGGCGACGGCCCAGCTGCAGCAGCGGGACCTGGAGCGGGCCTGTGAGACGGGCGCGCAGGCGGTCCGGCTGCTGAGCGGGCTGCGGTCCAACCGGGGCGTCGAGTACCTGGACGAGTTCCGGCGGCGGCTGGAGCCGTTCCGGGAGCAGCGGGTGGTGCGCGAGTTCCAGGCCCGGGCCGAGGCGGAGGCCGCCTGAGCGGGGCGCCGTGCGGCGCGTGAGGGGCCGGTGAGGGATGGACCGCCCACGTGGTCACCCGGTTCGGTGAACCGGTAGCGTGGGCGCGACGTCCAAGGAACTGTGATGCCCCCAAGAACCGACGAGATGTGGTCCGCCGTCAGCGCGCGGTCGTGCACAGGTGAGGAATCGCGTTGAGCCAGCGCCGCTCGTACCCCAATTCGGGTGACTTCAACCTGGACGATCTGTTCCGCCCCGAGCCCGGGCAGCCACCGGCGCCGGGTGCCCAGGGCCAGCAGCCGCCCCAGCAGTCCGGCGGGCAGCCGCCCTTCCCGCCGGCCGGGCAGCCCTCGGGACAGCCGGAGTACCTCGGCGACGGCGCGCACGCGCTGCCGACCCAGGCCATTCCGGCCCAGGGCGCCTCGTGGGGCGGCGTGCCGCAGCCCGGGTACGGCGCGCCGCAGCCCGGCCAGGCGCCGGAGACGCAGTACCTGCCGCCCTACCCCGCGGGGGATCCGCAGGCGGGCGGCCATCCGCTGCAGCCCGGCTACCCGCAGCCCGCGCCCGGCTATCCGCAGCCGGACCAGGGCTACCAGCAGCCCGCCCCGGGCTACCCGCAGCAGCCGGAGCAGGGCTACCCCGCGTACCAGCAGGCCCCGCAGGAGTACCCGGCCCCACAGGGCTACGGCGGGCAGGACCACCCCACCACCCAGGTCGCCAACCGCGGCGGCGGACGGCCCTCCGGCAAGCTGATCATCGGCGGGGTGGTGGCCGGCTGCGCGGCCGCCGGCATCCTGGTCGCCGTCCTGATGAGCGGCGGCGACGAGAAGGCCGGTCACGACAAGCCGGCCGCCCCGGTGGCCACCGGCAGCAGCCCGGCCGGCGGCCCGCCCGCCGCGAGCGGCACGGCGGCGACCGTCAGCCCGGAGGTCAAGGCCCAGGCCCAGGCCCTGTCCGACCTGCTGGGCACCGCCAACGACAGCCGCCAGGCGGTGATCGGCGCGGTCGGTTCGGTGCAGAAGTGCGACAAGCTGCCCGAGTCCCAGCAGGCCCTGACCGACGCCGCCGGCAAGCGCCGGGAGCTGCAGACCAAGCTCGCCGCCCTCAAGACGGACAAGCTGCCCAGCGGCCCGCAGCTGGTCGAGCAGCTCAACGCGGCCTGGCAGGCCTCGGCGACCGCCGACGACGAGTACGCGGCCTGGGCCGGCGACGCGCAGAGCGCCTGCGACCCGAAGAAGATCGACAACCAGCACTACAAGAACGCGGTCCAGGCCAGCGGCACCGCCACCACCGCGAAGAAGCAGGCCTCCGGGCTCTGGAACACCATCGCCGGCCAGACCGGCCTGCCCACCCGCGGCGACGGGGACCTCTGACGCGGCGCTCCGGCCGGGCCCTGCCCGGCGGTGTGCGCCCGGGGAACGTGCGCCCGGGGAGCGTGTGCCCGGTGGGCGGGCAGCCCGAGGGGCCGGAACCGGGTGACCGGTCCGGCCCGTGCCGGGCGCGCGCCGTCAGGCCGGCGGCCGGCCCCCGGTGAGCACCCAGCGGACGTCCACGAAGCCCGGCTGCTGCAGGGTCATCCGTCCGCCCTTGACCACCTGGTAGCTCACCCAGGTGTTGACCAGCCGCGGCGACTCGGTGCTGGGCAGCATGTTGGTGGTGCCCCAGTTCAGCGGCGGGGTGAGCCCGACGTCGATCTGCTCACCGCCGTCCAGCAGCGCCGTCACGGTCTTGGCGGTGAGCGGCCGCCCGGCGGCGGTCAGCCGTTCGGACACCTGGCGGAAGACCTCGTAGGCGACCCAGGTGGTCTGCACCCCGGGGTCGGAGACGTCGACGTTCCGGCCGCCGGCGGAGTCGCCGTGCACCACCGAGCGCAGGGCGTCCCAGATCTTGGCGGACTCCGGCGGGTACCAGCTGGTGACGTAGGCGCCGGCCAGCGGGCCGCTGTCGCCGCCGGTGGAGTCGACCACCGACTGCTGGACGCTGCCGATCACCGAGGCGATCCGGGTGTTCTTCGGGCTCAGCCGGCGGTAGGAGTCCAGCAGGTTGCCGGTCGGCTCGGCGGCCAGGGCGGAGGTGATGCAGTTCGCCGGCTCGTCCTTGCCGATCGCCTTGCGGGCGACCGGCGTGTAGTCGTTCGACTGCTCCGGTGCCTTGACGTCCAGCAGCTTGATCCCGGCCGGCTTGAGCGCGTTGGCCAGGTAGCCGAGCAGGTTGTCACCGGCCGGGGTGTCCGGCCGGACCAGCGCGACGGCCTTGCAGCCGGCCTCCACCAGCTGCCGGCCGCTGCCGCCGATCAGCGCGGGCAGGCCACCGCCCACCGGGTACGACAGCGGGCTGCTGAACTCGGGCTGGGAGAGCCCGTAGCCGCCGATCAGCGGAATGCCGGCCCGCTCCAGGACGGGCATGAAGTTGTCCCCGTACTGGCTGTAGGAGCCGAGTACGGCGACCGCCTTGGCGTCCACCGCCTGCTGCGCGCAGGCCGTGGCACCGTCCGCGGTGTTGTGCTCGTTGCAGGTCAGGACCCGGATCGGGCGGCCGTTCAGACCGCCCTTGGCGTTGATGTCCCGGCCGATGGCCTCGGCGAGGGCCGTCATGCCGGGCCGGTCCGCGGAGCCGGTGCCGGACGGGGCCCAGGTCATCACGGTCAGTTCGCCACTGCCGGTGGCGGCGTCGGCCGGTCCGCCGCACGCGGAGGCCGAGAAGAGGGTTGGGAGCAGCGCCGCGGTGACGGCGGCTGCGACGATCGGGCGGCGGTTGCGCCGCGCCGCGATCGCGTTCTGGGCCTGGGACGAGCCCCTTCGGCTGGTCATCGGTCTTCCCTCCCGGGGCGCTCTGCTGCGCACCGGCACCAGCCAAGCCGGGGCGCCGCAAGCCGAGAGGGCCGAAAAGCGAACGGACGGCAAATGCCACCCGAACTCCGAGCGGGGACGCGTGTAGATCGGGAGTAGAGCACGAACCGTCCCGGGGACCGTACGATCGTTCTCCATGTCCGCCAGCACAGATTCTTCGTATCGGTCTTCCCGAAACCCTTCTCGTCCGGGCCACCGCTCCAGCACGATGGGCGGCATGCCGCTCAACGACCTGCCCTGGTGGCGCTGGCGAGCCCGACTGCGCTCGGCGTTGCACATGCTGTCCGACCCCGGGTTCCAGCAGGAGACCTGGCTCTCCGGCCGGGAGGGCTTCGGTGACGTGACCGACGCCGTCTACCGGCTGGTCGAGGACACCTGGTTGGACCGCTGGTCCGCCGAGAAGTACGTCGGCACGATCTTCCGGGACTCGGCCGAGGCCTCGGTGGTGGACGTGGCGGTGCTGCGGGTGGTCCGGATCCTGCACCAGGTCGGCGCCGACGCCCCGGCCTCCGCCTACCTGGGCCACCACGGCTGGCCGGAGGCGGTCCGGGCGGCCCGCGAGGCCCACGTCAAGCTGGCGGTCAACGACGGCGAGGACCCGGACGCCCCGCCGCGCTCGCTGGACGTGCTGCGCATCCTGACCTCGTCCTGACCTCGTCCTGACCTCGTCCTGACCTCGGCCTGGGACCGGCCTGGGACCGGCCTGGGACCGGCCGGGGGCGGTCCGTCGTGCCCCGGCCCGGCCCCGGCGCGCTGCCGGTGGGCCGGGCCGTCCCGCAGTGCGGGCAGCGGGACGGCCGCTGTCCAGGATGTGACACGCTGGACCACTCAGCACCGGCACGACCTCAGGACGGGACATCCCCACCGTGGAACAGCAGACAGCCAGCGCCCAGTACGTCCTCACGCTGTCCAGCCCCGACAAGCAGGGCATCGTCCACGCGGTCTCCAGTTACCTCTTCATGACCGGCTGCAACATCGTCGACAGCCAGCAGTTCGGGGACTCGGAGACCGGACTGTTCTTCATGCGGGTGCACTTCTCCGCCGCCGAGCCGGTCACCGCGGACAAGCTGCGGGCCAGCTTCGCCGCGATCGGCGCCTCGTTCGGGATGGACTGGCAGATCCACCCGTCCGAGGAGCGGATGCGGATCGTCCTGATGGTCAGCAAGTTCGGCCACTGCCTGAACGACCTGCTGTTCCGCACCCGGATCGGCGCGCTGCCGGTGGAGATCGCCGCGGTGGTCTCCAACCACACCGAGTTCCGCGACCTCACCGAGGGCTACGGCATTCCGTTCCACCACATCCCGGTCACCCGGGACAACAAGGCCGAGGCCGAGCAGCAGCTGCTGGACCTGGTGGCCAAGGAGAACGTCGAACTGGTCGTGCTGGCCCGCTACATGCAGGTGCTCTCGGACGAGCTCTGCACCGCGCTGTCCGGCAAGGTGATCAACATCCACCACTCCTTCCTGCCGAGCTTCAAGGGCGCCAAGCCCTACCACCAGGCGCACACCCGGGGCGTGAAGCTGATCGGCGCCACCGCGCACTACGTCACCGCCGACCTCGACGAGGGCCCGATCATCGAGCAGGAGGTGGCCCGGGTGAGCCACGACATCACCCCGGACCAGCTGGTGGCGCTCGGCCGGGACGTCGAGTGCCAGGCGCTGGCGCGCGCGGTCAAGTGGCACAGCGAGCACCGGGTGCTGCTCAACGGCACCCGCACGGTGGTCTTCGCGTAGGTCCGGCCCCGGACCCCGGGCGGCGCCGGACCCCGGACGGGACCGGCCCCGCGCGGCCGGGCCTCCGGGGCGGCTACGGGCGGGACAGCAGCGGCGCCGCCCGGAGCACCTCGCGGATCGCGGCCCGGTCACCGTGCTCGCCGACCGGCACCCGGTCCGGGTCGCGGTGCGCGGCGGCCAACTGGCAGAACTCCAGGCCGTCCATGACCATCGAGGCCACCGGCTCACCACCGGGCGGGCCGTACTCCGGCCCGTCCAGCGGTATCAGCCACTCGCCGGCGGCCGGGCCGTCGATCACCAGCCGCACCTGCCGGCCGGTCCGGACCCCGCCGTCGGGCGACCTGCCCGCGGGCGCCCCGGCGAGCTCGGGCCGGGCGGCGCGCGCCCCGGCCAGCGCCGCCGGGAGCATCCGCACCGCGAGGTCGACCATCTGCCGCAGGTGCTGCGGCGCCGGCGGGGCGTACGGGTAGGCGACCGCCCGGGCCACGTCCTCGCCGTGGACGTAGCACTCGAAGGCCCGGTCCACGAAGGCGTCGCGCAGCGGGACGGTCACGAAGCCGAAGTCCACGGGCGTGTTGCCCTGCGGGGCCAGTGCGGCGGAGCGGACCAGCTCGTGACAGTGCCGGCGCCACCGGGCCCGGACCCGCTGCGGGGGCTGGCCGGCCTGCTCGGCGGTCAGCCGGGCGGTGCGCTCGGCGATGCCGGCCCACGGCGGGCCGCTCTGCCGGGGTACCCGGGGGAGCGCCGGGGCCGGGTCCTGCGGCGGGACCCGGCGGTCGGCCGCCGGTGCGCCGCCGCCCGGGACGGGGTCGGGCAGACCGAGGGCCAGCGCCACGTAGCCGTCCACGGCGGCCAGGTGGCAGAGCACCTCGGCCGGGCACAGGTACTCGGTGCCGCCGTGCCACGGGAGTTCGGCGACCTCCTGCCACTCCTCCGGGCCGAGGTCGCGCAGCAGCGCGTCGAGTTTGGCGGTCTCCGCGGTGTAGGGCACGCCCCAGGCGGGGACGGGCAGTTCGGCGGGGCGCCGGGTGAGGCACCAGTCGAGGACCTGCTGGCGCAGCGGGCCGGGCTGGTCGAGCGGTTCGTCGGCGGAGAGCCAGCCGGCCGCGTCCCGGAGCCGGGCCGCCTCCTCGGCGCAGGCCGGACAGGTCCGCAGGTGCTGCTCCACCTCGGCGGCCTCGCGCCGCGGACAGGCGCCCAGGGCCCAGGCGCCGAGCAGTGAGCGCAGGGCCTCGTGCTGCTCCTCGGTGATCGTCACGTGCCCCCGCCCTCGTTCCCGTGGCGCTGCCCGTCGTGCCGCCGCGCGCCGTGCTGCCGTCCCTCGTGCCGCTGTCCGTCGTCCTGCTGTCCCGCGTACCGCTGTCCGCCGTGCTGCGGGGTGTCCTGGCGAGGCCCGCCGCCGCACCCGTCGTGGCGCCGGCAGTCGGGGCGGCCCGCCTCGCGCTGGTGGGCGCGCTCCTCGGCGAGTTCGGTGGCCAGCAGCTCCAGACCGAGCCGCATCCGCTGCTTGGCGGTCTGCTCGCTGATCCCGAGCCGGCGGGCCGTCTCCTGGTAGGTGCGGCCGTCGTAGTACGACACCGCGATGGTCTCACGCAGGCTCTGCGGCAGGGAGTCGACCACGTACTGGACGCGGGCGGCGGCGGCCACGGCCCGGATCTCCTCCTCGTCGGGGCCGTCGAGCGGGCCGGCGCCGCCGGTGCCGTCCGTGCCCTCGGCGGCGCGCCGGACCCGCAGGCGGTCGACCGCGCGACTGTGCGTCAGGGCGCCCAGCCAGGAGCGGAGCGAGCCCTGGGCGGGGTCGAAGGCCTCGGGGTGCTCCCAGACATGGGCGAATATCTCGCGGGTGAGCTGGGCGGCGGCGGCCTGGTCGGCCAGTATCCGCCCGGCCAGCCCGTGCACCATCGGCGCGAGCTGGTCGTACAGTTCGCCCAGCGCCGTCTCCTCGCCCCGGGCGAGCCGCCGTTGGAGCTGTTCGTCCCAGCGCGGGGCGCTTCCGGGGGTGGTCATCGCCAACCACCCTCCTGCCGTGGGGTTCGGTGCCGTGTCCAACGCTATCCTGCGGCCTTCCGGGAGCGGGCGGATTCGGTGCGGAAGGGAACCAGCGGTTTCGGATCGTCACATGGTGGGATCTGCCGTCGATCCCGTTGTTCGAAGGCCGTTGGACATATGTCGCACGGGTGGTTCGCGAGTGGCGGGCGTCGCGTCCGGGGTGTCCGGCGGTAGGTTCGCCACTGCGTGTCCGGCCGGTCGGCCCCGGGCCGGACGATCGCCGGTACGAGGCTCGCCAGAGTGAACGGGACAGTATGCACTGCCCTGTCCCCCGATCGCTGGAATATGCCCGAAGCGCTTGCTGCGGTCCGCCCGTCGAACCATCCTGAGGCGTATTCGTGTCGCAGCCGGAGCGCGACGGACGAGATGGCGTGGGCACGACGTACCGGGTGTGACGTACGGCGGCCCGGCCTGCGGCGGCCCGGCGCGTGCCGGGACCGGCCGGCCGACCCGGCCCGATCGAGACGATGGCCGAACTGCGAGTGCGGGTGGTGGAGCGGTGCAGGTTCTTCAGGTACAGCTTGCGGTGCGGGCGGACCCCGCCGAGGTCGGCCGGGCCCGCCGCTGGGTGCGTTCGCGGCTGCTCAACCACGGGGTGGACCCGGACGCGCCGATCGCCGAGACGGTGGTCCTGGTGGTCTCCGAGCTGGTGACCAACGCCGTGGTGCACACCGGCTGTCCGGCCGTCCTGAGGCTCTGTTTCCCGATCGACGGATCCCCCGCGGGTGACGGTCCCCCCGGGGGTGAGGGCTCCCCGGTGCACGGCACGGACTGCGGCGGCGCGGTGCGCGAGGCGGCCGCCGTCGGTCCGCTCCGGGTGGAGGTCGCGGACGCCAGCCAGGTCGCCCCCGCCCCCCGGCACGCGGGCCCGGACGCCGATGCCACCAACGGGCGCGGCCTGGAGCTGGTCGAGCTGCTCTGCGACCGCTGGGGCTGGTATCCGGACGGATCGGGCAAGCGGGTCTGGTGCGAGATCGGCGCCGACGCCCGGCCGGTGGACCCGCTGACCGCCGTGGACTGGGCCGCGCTGGCCCAGTGACAATCCGACGATCAACGGGCCGAAACCTGACGCAACCATTCCGAATTTCGGACAACCCATTGACGTGACGTATCCGACTGATCACTCTTGGGAGCAGCTCTCCGTTGCGAGGGGACGCCGAGGGAACACCCGAACGCCACTGCGGTGCTGCTGTCCAGGGGGATCATGTCAGCAGGGGGGCCGTGGTACGTCGATCGCGCGGTGGCTCCTTGGCGAGTGCGGTGGGCTTTGCGCGGGTTCAGGGCCCGTGCTTCGCGATTGGATGGCGGCGGGCCGTGCCGTGCTCGGGGTGCGTGCGGTCCGCCGTCGTCCAATTCGTCCACGGCGAGGGGCCGGTTCCGGTCATCCGCCGGCCGATCCGTCCGCCCGTCAGTGTGACTGTTCCACTGATCGGAAGGTGCGACGGTACGCGCTCGGCGCGACGTCCAGTCGCCCGCGCAGGCGCAGCCGGAGCGAGGCCGCCGTACCGAAGCCGGCCTGCCGGGCGACCTGATCGATCGTCATGTCCGTGCTCTCCAGCAGCTGGCGGGCCCGCTCGGTGCGTTGCACCGTCAGCCACTCGCCCGGACTGCTGCCGGTCTCCTCGCGGAACCGTCGGGTGAAGGTCCGCACGCTCATCCCCGCCCGGTCGGCGAGCCGGCGCAGGGGGAGCGGCTGGTCCAGGTGCTCCAGCGCCCAGGCGCGGACGGCCGCGGCGCCGGCGCCGGTGTCGACGGCCGGGTGGGGGACTTCCACGTACTGTTTCTGGCCGCCCTCGCGCCAGGGCGGCACCAGGCAGGAACGGGCCACCGCGTTGGCCACCGCGCTGCCGTGGTCACGGCGCACGATGTGCAGGCAGAGGTCGATGCCGGCCGCCACCCCGCCCGAGGTGAGCACGTCGCCGTCGTCCGTGAACAGGACGTCCGGATCGAGCCGGACCTTCGGGTACAGGGCGGCGAACCGCTCGGTGTAGCGCCAGTGGGTGGTGGCCGGACGGTCGTCCAGCAGACCGGCGGCCGCCAGCACGAAGGAGCCGGTGCAGATCGAGACCAGCCGGGTGCCCGGCCGGATCCTGGCGAGGGCGGCGGTCAGGGCGGGGCGGAGCTCGGCGTCGACCTGCCGCGGGCCCGGGTCGGCGGAGGCCGGGAGCACCACGGTGTCGGCCCACTCCAGGAGTTCGGGCCCGTGGTCGACGGCGACCCGGAAATCCGTACTGGTGGGGACCGGCCGGCCGTCCACGGTGCAGGTCGCCACCTGGTAGTGCGGGACGCCGTCGGCGTCCTTGGCCGACTCGAAGATCCGTGCGGGGATGCCCAGTTCGAAGGCGATCACCCCGTCGAGTGCCAGTACCGCGACCTTGTGCGCCACCGCGTCCGCCCTTCCGCTCTCCGTCCGCCGTCCCGGCGTCCGGCCGTTGGTGCCCGTGGCCGGTGCCCGTGCCCGTGGCCCGTGCCCGTGGCCCGGTACGGGTCTTCCGCTCCCCGGCCCCGACGGCCGGGGCCGGCGACCAGCGTACGCCGGGCCCGCTGGCCCGATTCTTGCGAAAGCTGGCAGTCAGGCCACTCGTGGTGGTGCGCGCGCTTCGGGAGACTCGGCCGGGTGAACGAACGCAACGCCCCCACACCGGGCCCCGCCCCCACACCGGGCCCCGCCCCCACACCGGGCCCCGCCCCCACACCGGGCCCCGCCACCGCCCCGGGTCCCGCTGCGGGCCCGGTCCCCGCCCCCGCCCCGGGGGCCGTCCCCACCGAGGACCCCGTCGCGGACGTCCGGCCGGGGCCGGGCGGGGCCGGCCGGCCCCGGCCGCACTACGCCTGGGTGGTCGCCGCCGTCTCCCTGCTGGTGCTGCTCGGGTCGGCGGGGTTCCGGTCCGCGCCCAGCCTGATGATGGACGCGCTGCACAACGAGTTCGGCTGGTCGATGGGGACGATCTCCAGCGCCACCTCGGTCAACCTCGCCCTCTACGGCCTCACCGCCCCCTTCGCCGCCGCCCTGATGGACCGTTTCGGCGTCCGCCTGGTGGTGGTCTGCGCGCTGCTGACCATCTCGGTCGGCTCCGGGCTCACCATGCTGATGCGCGAGCCCTGGCAGCTGGTGCTCTGCTGGGGCGTGTTGGTGGGCCTGGGCAGCGGTTCGATGGCCGGCGCCTTCGCCACCACCGTCACCGGACGCTGGTTCCGGGCCCGTCAGGGGCTGGTCACCGGCGTCCTGACGGCCGCCGGCGCGGCCGGCAACCTGATCTTCCTGCCGGTCGGCGCCTGGCTGGTCGAGCAGCACGGCTGGCGCTCGGCGGTCGTCGTCGTGTCGCTGGCGGCCAGTGCCGTCGCCGTCCCGGTGCTGCTGCTGATGCGCGAGCGGCCCGCCGACCTCGGCCTGTTCCCGTACGGCGCGACGGAGGCGCCGCCCGCGCCGGCGGCGGACAACCGGGCGCTGGCCCGCTCGCTGCGGGTGCTCCGCGAGGCGTCCCGCAGCCGCGCCTTCTGGCTGCTCGCGGCCTCCTTCGCGATCTGCGGCGCGACCACCAACGGCCTGGTCGGCACCCACTTCATCCCCGCCGCCCACGACCACGGCCTGCCCGTCACCACGGCGGCGAGCCTGCTGGCCCTGATCGGGATCTTCGACGTGATCGGGACGATAGCCAGCGGCTGGTTCACCGACCGCTTCGACTCCCGGACCCTGCTGGTCTCCTACTACGCGCTGCGCGGGCTCTCGCTGCTCGTGCTGCCGCAGCTGTTCGCGGGCTCGCTGGAGCCGCCGATCCTGGCCTTCGTGATCTTCTACGGCCTGGACTGGGTGGCCACCGTCCCGCCGACCGTCGCGCTCTGCCGCCGGCACTTCGGCGACGACGCGCCGATCGTCTTCGGTTGGGTGCTCGCCTGCCACCAGCTCGGCGCGGCCGCGGTGGCCGGGCTGGCCGGCCTCGCCCGGGACGCCCTCGGCACCTATGACCTCGCCTGGTACGCGGCCGGCGGGCTCTGCGCGGTCGCCGTGGTGCTCTGCCTGGCCCTGCGGGGGTCCACCGCGGGCCGGCCGGCGGCGGCCCTCGCGCCGTGAGTCCGTCGGTAACGACGGCTAGGCTCGGGGGTCATGACGCTTGCCTTCACCCTCGACCCCGAGCCCGGCCCCGAGCTGTGCTCCGACATCGTCCGGCTCTGGACCGACGTCACCAACGCCGGCGGCGCGGTCGGCTTCGTGGCGCCGGTCACGGAGGACGAGGTCTGGAAGACCGCCGACGCGCAGTTCGCCGGCATCGCCCCGGCCGGGCCGGACCGGCTGCTGGTCGCCCATGAGGTGGAGAGCGGCCGGCTGGCCGCCGTGCTGTTCTTCGACTCCATGCGGTTCGGCCTGATGGAGCACTGGCGGATGCTCAAGCGCGTCATGGTCCACCCGGACTTCCAGGGGCGCGGTTACGGCGCCGACCTGATGGCCGAGGCCGAGCGGGTGGCCCGGGCCTGGGGACTGGAGGGTCTGCGGCTGACCCTGCGCGGCGGCCTCGGCCTGGAGACCTTCTACGGCCGCTGCGGCTACACCGAGGTCGGCAGGGTCCCCGCCGCGATCCGGGTGGCTCCCGGGGACGACCGCGACGACGTCACGATGTGGCTCGACCTGCGCTGACGGCACGGGCCGCCCGGACACCGGTTGGCGGGGGACGGGCGACCCGTTCCCCGCGCCGCCTGTCGGGCATGCTTCACTGGGAGACCGGCCCGGCCCCCGCGCAGACTAAGGATGTGTCCTCCGTGAGCAGCAAGGTGAGCAACAAGTCCCACGCCACGCTCCGCTACACCTCCATGCGGGTCAGCATCTTCCTCGGTTGCCTGCTGGTCGCCCTGCTGCTGGGCCACTTCCAGGTCATCCCGGTCAAGGGGCAGACCGGCGCGATCTTCCTGTTCCTGGTGGCCGCCGTGGTGTCGGCGCCGCTGAGCTACGTGCTGCTGAGCCGGCAGCGCGACGACATGTCGGCCCAGATCTCCGGCCGGGTCGACGGCATCCGCAACCGGACGGCCGCGCGGATCGCCAGCCAGAACGCCGAGGAGGACGCGGCCGACGACGCCGCGCGCGCGACCGCCCTGCAGGGCTGATCGCGCTCCGCCGCCGTGCCCGCCCCCGATCCGCAGCCGTCGTCGCCCGAGTCGCCACTGCCTGAGCCGGCACTGCCCGAGTCGTCGGCCGAATCGTCGGCCGGGCCGGCAGTGCCCGGGTCCCCGTCCGAGCCCGCCCCGTCGCAGGGCGAGAGCGTCAGCGGTACCTGGCCGGCCCCGGTCCGCAAGCCCACCGGACGGGACGTGGCACGGCTGGCCGGGGTCTCACAGGCCACCGTCTCGCTGGTGTTCTCGGGCTCCGAGGCCGGCCGCCGGGTCTCGGACGCCACCCGGGAGCGTGTCCGGGAGGCGGCCCGCGGCCTCGGCTACCGCCCGCAGGCGGCCGGCCGGCAACTGCGGCTGGGGCGCAGCGGCATGATCCTGCTGGCCGTGCCGAACATCCTCGGACCGTTCTTCGGCCGGGTGCTGGAGGGCGTCCACGAGGAGGGCGGCCGGCACGGCCTGGCCGTCGTGGTCAGCTCCGGCTGGGGGAGCGCCACGCTCGCCGACGCGGCGACCACCAGCCGCTTCGACGGCCTGCTGATCTGCTCCCCGGACGACAGCCAGCTCGGTGCGCTGCCCTCCGACACCCCCGCCGTCTTCCTGGACGCCGACCCCGACACCGACCGGGCCCGCCCGACCGTCGAGCTGGACGTGGCCGGCGGGATGCGCGCCGCCGTCGAGCACCTGGCCGGGCTGGGCCACCGGCGGATCGGCCGGCTGCGGTCCACCCACTCCGCCTACACCTTCCGGGTCCGTCAGGCCGCGTTCGAGCGGGCCGCCGCGGCGTCCGGCCTGGAGGTGGTCGAGCTGGGCGTCAGCCTCAACGAGGGCCAGCCCGCCGCCCGCACCGCCGCTCACCGGCTGCTGGCACGCCCGGACCGTCCGCTCGCGGTCATCTGCGACGACGACGTGGTGGCCTCCGGGGTCTACCAGGCGGCGGCCGAACTCGGCCTGCGCGTCCCGGTGGACCTCTCGGTGGTCGGGATCGACAACATCCCGGTGGCCGAGCTGCTCACCCCGCCGCTCACCACCGTCGACCTGCCCGGCGAGGAGCTGGGCCGGGCCGGGGTCGCCGCCCTCGCGGACCTGCTGCGCGGTGAGCCGGTCGCACCGGTGCCGCCGTTGGCGACCTCGCTGGTGCTGCGCGCCTCGACGGCGGTCGCGTCCACCGCCGCAGGTGGCTCCGCTCCCTGAAGCGTCCGTTCGTATTAGTTCGAACGAGTGAAATCCCGTCAGACTGTCTCGCGCCGCACCGCCGGGCGAATTAACAGACGATGAGATTTCGCCATGCGGACGCTCCGATCCAGACCTTCACGCCTGCCTCGCCTGGCACGGCTTGCCGCCGCCCTCGGGCTGCTCGGCGGCACCCTGCTCACCGGCACCCTCGGTGCCCCGACCGCCGAGGCCGCCGTCACCTTCACCAAGACGGTCGACAAGGCCACCCCGGCGCCGGGCGAGAACGTCACCTACACCCTGCGCTACACCTGCTCGGTGACGGACTGTGTCAACGGGTTGATCACCGACACCCTGCCGGCCGGGATGCAGTTCGTCGGCTGGACCCCGGACCCGTCGACGGTCGATGTCGCCGGATCGACCGTGCCCGCCGCCGGCGCCGTCGGCGCCACCATGACGATCAAGCTCAAGGACCTCACCCCGGGCACCACCGCCACCATCACGGTCGTGCTCAAGTACCCCAACTTCTCCACCGCGAACGGGACGCGGAGCACCAACTCCGCCACCCTCACCGCCGACGGCGAGCAGCCGCTGACCGGGACCGCCGACACCACCGCGGTCGTCCAGCCCGGATACACCGTCACCAAGGGCGTCCAGGGCAGCAGCCAGGACGGCCGGCTGGTGACCTACCAGTTCAGCGCCTGCTCCAACGCGAACGTGCCCAACGTCGACCTGGACGCCAGCCGGCTGGTGGACACCCTGCCGGCGGGCGCCGTCGTCGACACCGGCCGCTCGCCCGGCTGGGTCCAGAACCCGCCCGGCTCCACCACCTGGGTCTACGACAACGGGGCCTTCCGGGCCGGGAACGGCCAGGCCGGCTGCCGGATCCCCGGCGTGCTGGTCGTCTACTACCCCGAGGACGCCTTCCCCAGCGGTACCACCGCGCCCAACGACGTGGTGCTCAAGGGCGACCCGCTCGGTCCCGAGCCCGAACGCGACCTCTCCACCGCCGACACCACCACCCCGGTCTTCCAGCCGCCCGTCACCGGAGTCCAGGTCTCCGCCTCCAAGGTGTGGCAGGACGCCGTGTCCGGCGACATCGCCTCCTTCAGCCTCCGCCCCGGCAACGTGGCCGCTCCCGTCACCAGCCTGGTGATGACCGACCCCGGCAGCGGCACCACCGCCGACCTCTACAACTGGCTCGCCCCGCAGTCCATCCAGCTGGACCCCTGGAACCCGACCTCGATCGGCCTGCTGCTGGAGTACCGCCTCGACGCCGACCCCGGCTGGCTCCCGTTCACCCCGGGCAGCCCCCTCGACGGCTCCTCCGTCCGCCGCGTCACCTTCGCGCAGGGGGCCGGCGACCCGGCCGGCGACGTCCTCGGCATCCCGGCCGGCCGCCGGCTGGACGGCCTGAGGTTCACCTGGACCGGCCCGATCCCCACCGGCTGGAGCCCCGGCAGCGGTGTCCAGGTGCTCTTCCAGGTGATCACCCCCGGCCTCGACGGCCGGCCCGCGCCGGTGCCGCTGCACAACTGCGTCGACGTGCTCGGCACCGACGCCGGCGGCGTGACCTCGGCCGCGAGCGCCTGCGCGGACTCCACCGTCACCGCCGCCACCAACCTGGGCGCGGCGAAGACCACCGTCTCCGGCGCGGTGCTCTCCCCCGGCGCCACCGCCACCTTCCAGGTGATCCCGTACAACCACACCGGCCGCACTCTCGACCGCCCGCTCGTCCTCTACGACCTGCTGCCGCCCGGCATGGTCTACGTCGAGGGCTCCGCGCGCCGCGACACCGGCTGGCCCGACTCGGTGGCACCCTCCGAGGTCACCGTCCTGCCCGGCCCCGACGGCCGTCAGCTGCTGCGGATGACCTGGCCGGCGGGCAGCCCGGACATGACCTACCTGCACGACAACCTCGCCTACCGGACCCTGATCGACGTCCAGGTGGCCGGCAGCGCCCGGCCCGGTGAGCTCACCAACGACGTCTACGTGACGGCCGACGGCTCCGGTCCGCCGGTGGCCTGCTTCTACTACGGCAACGACACCGGCGTCGTCGACGCCCAGGACCTCGACCGCGACGGCGACACCACCGAGACGCTCTGCCACGCGTCCTCGCAGGTGGAGGTGCAGGTGCCGGCCGTGCTGCGGGCCTACAAGGAGGTCAAGGGCGACCGGGACGCCGACTACGGCAGCACCGGCACGGCCACCCCGGGCGGGCAGATCTCCTACCGGATGACCGTCCGCAACGACTCCCCGGACCCGGTGACCGACTTCGTCGCCTACGACAAGCTGCCGGTCCCCGGTGACGGCTACGTGCTGCGCCCGGACACCCCGCGCGGCTCCGCCTGGACGCCGTCACTGGTGCGCCCGCTGGTCGCGAGCGATCCGACCGTGGTGATCGAGTACACCACCTCCGCCGACCCCTGTCTGCCCGGCGAGTTCGCCGTGCCCGGGCCGTGCGACGCCGGTGCGGTGTGGAGCGCCACGTTCCCCGGGCCGGGGGCGGCGGCCTGGTTCCGGGTGCGTCGGCCCGGCGCGCTGGAGTCCGGCGGCCAGTTCACGCTCACCTGGTCGATGATCGCGTCGATCGACGCCGGGGAGGCCGACTTCGCCTGGAACAGCTTCGCCTACTCCGCGACCGACTCCGAGGGCCGGCCGCTGCTGCCCGCCGAGCCCGCCAAGGTCGGCGTCGGCGTGGAGTGGCCGACCCCGCCGGACAACGCGCTCGGCGACTTCGTCTGGAACGACCTGAACAAGGACGGCGTGCAGCAGCCCGGCGAACCCGGTCTGCCCGGTGTGCGGGTCGAACTGCTGGACGGCTCCGGCCGGGTCCTGCGGGACAAGGACGGCCGGCCGGTCCAGACGGTGACCGACGCGACCGGGCACTACCTGTTCGAGCGGCTGCCGGACGGCGAGTACGCCGCCCGCTTCGACCTGGCGACGCTCCCGAAGGACGCCACGGTGACGCGGCGGGCGGCCGGGACCGACCCGGCCCTGGACTCCGACGCCGACCCGGCGACCGGTGCCACCCAGGTGGTCCGGCTGGCCGGCGGGGTGCGGGATCTCGACCTCGACCTGGGGGTGGTGGTGCCGGCGCCGCCTTCGCCTTCGCCGTCGCCGTCTCCCACGTCTTCGCCCACGCCGACGCCTTCGCCGACGCCTTCTCCCACGCCTTCGCCGTCGTGGTCCCCGTCGTGGTCGCCCTCGCCGTCCCCGTCCACGAGTGAGGCCTGGTCGCCGACGCACTCGCCGCACCCGCCGCACTCGCCGCAGCCGACGCCGAGCCACGGCGGCGAGCTGCCCGGCACCGGTGGCGGGGTCGGCCCCCTGGCGAGCCTGCTCGGCGCGGTCGTCCTCGGCGCGGGCCTGCTGCTCGTCCTGGTCGCCCGGGGAGGCCGTGGCCGCCACAGCTGATCGAGGTCCGGGCCACCCTGACGGGTGACCTCGGACGACCTACGAGAGAAGTGATCGCGCCCGTCGGCCAGACCACCCGGTCCGACGGGCGCGATCACGTGCGGGGGGTGGGGCTCAGCCCACCGGGACCGGCCGCGCCACCGCGGTCACCGGCAGGGGCTGGAACCAGCGGCGGGCGCCGAACAGCAGCAGCGCGCCCAGACCGATCCCGCCGGCCGCGCAGAGCGCCACCGGTCGCAGCGAGCCCTCCGCGAGGTTGCCGGAGACGGCGTAGCCGAGCGAGTTGCCGGTCGCGAACAGCGTCACCAGCCAGGCGAAGGCCTCGGTCACCGTGCCGACCGGGGCCAGCTCCGCGACCAGGACGAACGCGGCCGCCAGCAGCGGCGCCAGCCCGACCCCGGACAGGAAGGCCAGCGCGGCCATCGCGTACGGGCCGGGGAGCAGGACCAGGGGCAGGTAGGAGACGGCCATCCCGAGCGCCATCACCCAGGTCCGGGTCGCCGTGCTGCTGCGCCACCGGACCGCCCCGTACCCGAGCGCGCCGAGCAGTCCGCCCAGCGCGGCCAGGGCCAGCAGCGTCCCCGCGCCGCCCGGCAGAGCGCCCTCGTGCGCCTCCGCGTAGGCGATGAACAGGACGTTCTGGGCGCCGACCGCCCAGCCGGCGCCGGCCAGGCCGACCAGCAGCAGGACCAGGCCGGGGGAGCGGAGCGGACCGAGCAGGCCGGCCGAGTGCGCGCGCGGCGGTGCCTGCCAGGACCGGGCCGGTCCGGCGGTGGCCACGACCAGTGCCCCGGCCAGCCCGAGTCCGGCCGCCACCCAGAGCGCCGCGACCGGGCTGAACACGCCCGCGATGCCGGCCACCGCGAGCGGGCCGGCCACGTAGAGGATCTGCTGCGAGGCGGAGTCGAAGGCGTACGCGGTGTCGAGCTGCTCCTCGTCGACGACATCAGGCCAGAGCGAGCGCAGGCAGGGTTCGAGCGGGGGCATCGCCAGCCCGGCGATCGCGGCGCCGACCGGCGCGGCCAGGGCCGAGCCCGGCGCGAGTGCCAGCAGGGCGTACCCGCCTCCCGCGACCACGGCGGACAGGAGCAGCACCCGCGGCTGCCCGGTGCGGTCCACGATCCGGCCCAGTACCGGACCGCCCACGGCGGCCGAGATCGCGTAGGCGGCGGTGGCCAGCCCGATCCGGCTGTAGGGGGTGCCGGCCTCGCGCAGGGCCAGCGCGATCACCAGCGCGGTCATGCCGGCTGGCAGGCGGCCGAGCAGGGTGCCGAAGAGCAGACGGCTGACGTGCGGGGCACGGAGCAGGGCGAGATAGCCCATGGACGGTTCTCCGGGTCGGGGCAGGGGTGGGCGGCGACTGCCGTCCAAGTTATACGTATAACCACTGAGCGGTCAATCGGGTCGTCCGGAAGATCTGATGGTGCGTCAGCCTCGTTCGTGTCCGGATTTACCCTTGCGCGGTCCACATCTCAAACAAGTACTTTGAACATCTCAAACCTTTACTGCTAACGTACCGGCCATGACCACCTCAGGAGCAGCTCGGATGCACGGCCTGGGCTCACTGCCCACCGCCGCCCGCGCCTGCCGCCTGTCGGGTGCCGTGGACAGCCCGCGCCGTTGTCGTGCCATGAGCTGTATCCAGGCGGCACGCCCCTGACGGGGCCGAGTCCTCCCCGTCCGGCCCACCCGCCGTGCCGCCTTCCTCGCCTCACCTCACCGTCAGCAACGCCCTTCCCGGAGCCGCACCGTCATGTCCACAGCGCCCGAGGCGACCTCGTCGCCGTCCGTGCTCGCCAGAATTCGCAAGACCCCGTTCTGGGTCCAGATCGTCGCCGGCCTCGTGCTCGGCGTCGGCCTCGGCTACCTGGCCCGCGCCGCCGACATCTCCTGGCTGGCCACCACCCTGGAGACCATCGGCAAGATCTTCGTCCAGCTGCTCAAGCTGGCCGTCCCGCCGCTGGTGTTCACCGCGATCGTGGTGTCCGTCGCCAACCTGCGCAACGTCACCAACGCGGCCCGGCTGGCCGTCCGGACGCTGCTCTGGTTCCTGATCACCTCGCTGATCGCCGTCGCGATCGGCCTCGGCCTGGGCCTGCTGACCAACCCGGGCCAGGGCACCGACCTGAAGACCGAGGGCCTCAAGGCGCCGAAGTCCACCGGTAGCTGGATCGACTTCCTGACCGGCATCTTCCCGACCAACATCGTCACGGCCTTCACCGAGGTCGAGGTGCTCCAGATCGTCTTCCTGGCGGTCGTGACCGGCGCGGCGATCATCAAGCTGGGCAGCAAGGCCGAGCCCGTCCTCAAGCTCAGCGAGTCCGTCCTGGAGCTCGTCCAGACCGCCCTCTGGTGGATCATCCGGCTCTCCCCGCTCGGCACCCTGGGCCTGATCGGCAAGTCCGTCGCCAAGTACGGCTGGGACCTGCTGAAGCCCTTCGCCACGCTGACCATCGACGTCTACGTCGGCTGCGCGCTGGTGCTGTTCGTGGTCTACTCCCTGCTGCTCAAGTTCGTCGGCGGCCTCAACCCGCTGAACTTCTTCAAGGGCGCCTGGCCCGCCATCCAGCTGGCCTTCGTCTCCCGCTCCTCGGTCGGCACCCTGCCGGTCACCCGTCGCGTCACCGAGCGCCTCGGCGTCCCGAGCGAGTACGCCTCGTTCGCCGTGCCCTTCGGCGCGACCACCAAGATGGACGGCTGCGCCGCGATCTACCCCTCGCTGGCCGCGATCTTCGTCGCCCAGGTCTACGGCATCGACCTCGGCATCAAGGACTACCTGCTCATCGCCTTCGTCTCGGTGATCGGCTCGGCCGCCACCGCCGGTCTCACCGGCGCGATCGTGATGCTGACCCTGACCCTCTCCACCCTGGGCCTGCCCCTGGAGGGCGTCGGCCTGCTGCTCGCCATCGACCCGATCCTCGACATGGTCCGCACCGCGACCAACGTCGCCGGTCAGGCCGTCGTGCCGGTCCTGGTGGCGGCCCGCGAGAAGACCCTCGACCTGGTCGCCTACAACAACCCGCACGGTGACCTGTACCAGGACGCCCCCGCGGTGACCATCCCGGCGCAGGCCTCCGCGAAGGCCGCCACGGCCTGACGGCCCGCCCCGGACAACGGCGAACGGGCCCTCTCCCCGATGTGGGGAGAGGGCCCGTTCGCTTGTTGCCGTTGCCGTTGCCGTTGCCGTTGGGTCGGCGGGTCGGCGGATCGACCGGTCAGCAGGTCAGCAGGTCAGCAGATCAGCGGTTCGGCGGGCCGGTGCGTGCCGGCCCCCCCAACCCCCCGCGCACCACCCGCCGGGGGGCGGGGGGGTGGTGGGCGCGCCCCAACCGCGGCGGTATATGCGGGGGGTTATAAAAAAAAAACACCCC
>NZ_JBHYYB010000033.1:90468-93026 GCF_042752535.1 Kitasatospora sp. NPDC059327
GGGGCGGGGGCGACCTCCGCCAACCCGCGGCCCGACGCCCTGCGCCGGGGCGGGGGGGGGGGGGGCGCCCCCCCCCCCCCCCCCGCCGGCTCACCAGCGGCCGGTGAGCGGGGTGTCGGTGGCCTCGCCGAAGCGGAGGCTGTAGAGCGGCGCGCCGGCGTCCTGGAAGGCACCGTAGAACGTCGCCGAGCTCGGCCGGTAGACGCCGACCTTCTCCGTCCCGCTCCCGTTCCAGTCGCCCTTGACCGGGACGTCACCGGTGTTGCCGAACGGGACGGCGTGGTCGATGGCGACCGAGGTGTTGGAGTTGCTCAGGTAGAACCCGTGCGCGCTCGGCCGGTAGATGCCGACGGTGTCCTTGCCGGTGCCGCTCCAGTTGCCGACCATCGGGATGTCACCGACGTCGCCGAGCTGGACGGCGAGGGCGACGGTCGCGTTGTCGTTGGTGAGGTAGAAGGTCGCGGCGCTCGGCCGGTAGATGCCGATGGTGTCCCGGCCCTGGCCGGTCCAGTCGCCGACCAGCGGGATGTCGCCGATGTCGCCGAACGGGATGGCGAGGGCGACGGTCGCGTTGTCGTTGGTGAGGTAGAAGGTCGCGGCGCTCGGCCGGTAGATGCCGATGGTGTCCCGGCCCGGACCGCTCCAGTGCCCCGTCAGCGGAACGTCGTTGGCCGAGCCGAAGGGCACGGCGCTGAGGACGTTGCCGACGCCGTCGGCCAGCGCGTAGGTCTGGTTGCTCGGGCGGTAGATGCCCGGCTGGGTCGGGCGACCGTTCGGCGTGGTGGTGATCTGGACGTCGAGGTAGTCCCGGTCGATGTCGATCTTGACGCCGCCCCAGGTCTCGGTGGCGTTGCCGTCGTACTGGTGGACCCGCTGGCGACCGGCCCAGGCGGCGCTCGGGATCACCGGGTCGTTGGTGTCCGCCGCACCGTTCCACCGGGCGGTGAACAGCGCGTCGGGCATGGCGTAGCCCTTGCCGCTCGCACCGGCGGCGACCACGTCCGCGATGCCGGTCGAGGCGCTGCTGTAGACGCCCGAGTTGTAGCCCAGCGCGTGGAGTTCGGTGGTCCAGGCGTGCAGGAACTGCTGCACCGCGCCGGAGTACGTCGCGACGGTGTAGGACTCCATGTCGTAGTACAGGACGTTGCCCCGGCCGAGACCGAGGGCGGTGGCCTGCGCGACGGCGTCGTCGGCCGCGGCGGTGCCCTGGCTGGCCGGCGAGGTGATCTTCGAGGCCTGGACGCCGACGTACACCGGCATGAAGCGCCAGCCGGCGTTGTACTGCTGCTGCACCCAGGAGGCCGTCAGGTTGGGCTGGCTGCAGCCGCGGGCGGCCCCGCCGATGTAGATGCCGACGGCCTGGTAGGGCGAGTTGGCGCGCCAGGCGCTCATCGCGGCGGAGTCGGGCGCGGTACAGGCGTCGAAGCCCTTGCCCGTGTACCTGGTCGCGTCGGCCGGCAGCGGGGCCGGGGCGGCCGCGGGTGCCGCCGGTGCGGCAGCGGCGGACTCGGCGGCCGGGGCCCCGGCGGCAGGGGCTCCGGCGATCGGGGAGGACGGCTTGGCGGTCCGGGCGGACCCCGGCTTCTTCGCCGCCTCGGCGGGGAACCCGGCCGAAGCGAGGATCGTCCGGACCAGTGCCTGGTCGTCACCGTACACACCGGTGGCCGTGACGCCCGGAGCGGTGGCGCGGACCTCGCGGTCGAGCTCCGACACGGTCGTGGCGGACGGGACGGCGTCGGCACCCGGCTGGACGACCAGGGCCTCGGTCCGGCCCACCACGTGCGCGGGGCAGTCCTGGCGGGAGCCGGGGGTGCCCAGGTAGACGGCGTGCTGGTCGAAGCGGACGCAGGCCGTCGGATCGGCCGTCAGGTCGATGACCGGCCAGTCGGCCGGCACCGTGAACGCGTGGCCCAGGTAGGAGACGTTCTTGGTGGGCGCCGACGACGGGCCGGGCGCGGCCTGTGCCGATCCCAGGCTGCCGACGGACAGCAGCGCCGTCGCGCCGAGGGCGGTGAGTATTCGGCGGCGGGCGCCGGAATGCATGGTGATGTCGTTCTCCCTGTGGGAAGCGAGGCGGGCCCGCGTGGTGCCGGGCCCGCGGCTGGTCCCGCGCCCCCGGGTGCCGGTCGTCGGACCGAGGGCACGGCAGCACAGCATAAGGATCACAGCTGACAGATCGACAACCGCTTTCCCCGGCATGCCGGACCGCCCGGTCCGGCACCGGAGTCGTAGCGGCGCGGGAGCGGCCGGACTCCGCCGGCCGGGTTCCTCGGGCGGGCGGGGGACCACGAAGGGTCCCTGCGCCGCAAGGCCGAGGACACTTCCGCAGGTCGGGCGGGGGAGCGGATCCGGCGGCCGGCACGACGGCGCCGTGCGACGGGCCCGGGCCGCTCGGCCGCCCCGGGCAGGCCGGTCGGGGACGGGGGCGCGGCGCGCGCGGCCCGAACTGTCCGGGAGAGCTCGGCTAGATGATTGATGCGAAGGGTTAGTGGTCGTAGGCGGTCAGCGAGCGCATGACGGGTTGGCCGGTGTGGTCGTTGTGCCAGATCGCGCAGGTC
>NZ_JBHYYB010000034.1:0-79417 GCF_042752535.1 Kitasatospora sp. NPDC059327
CTTAAACCCCTTACCCCCACTCCCTGTTGTGTTTTGGTTGTGGGGGGTTCTTTTTTGTTTACACCCCCCCGCGGTGGGGGTTTCGGGGCCGGGCGGGGGGGGCGCCCCCCCCTCAGTGAGGGCGCGCGGCTGCCTCCCGGCCGTCAGGGCCGGGGAGGAGTCACTTGACGGTGACCTTGGCGCCAGCGGCCTCAAGGGCAGCCTTGGCCTTCTCGGCAACGTCCTTGGCAACCTTCTCCAGGACCTTGGCACCAGCGGTGTCAACGAGGTCCTTGGCCTCCTTCAGGCCGAGGGAGGTCAGGGTGCGCACCTCCTTGATGACCTGGATCTTCTTGTCGCCCGCGCCATCGAGGATGACGTCGAACTCGTCCTGCTCCTCGACGGCCTCAACGGCGGCGGGGCCACCGGCGGCGGCAACGGCGACCGGAGCGGCAGCGGTGACGTCGAACTTCTCCTCGAACGCCTTCACGAAGGCGGCGAGCTCGATGAGGGTGAGCTCCTCGAACTGCGCGAGCAGCTCGTCCTGGGTCAGCTTCGCCATGATTGGCGTCCTTCCACTAATTCGGCAGGTGGTGCCGTATGTACGGGTTGGCGGGCGTACGGGCCCGCAGCGAGGCGTGAGCCTGCGGAATTACTCCGCGGCCTCGTCCTCGGCGGCGGGAGCCGGCGTACCGGCACCGCCCTGCTCGACCTTGTCGCGCAGCGCGTCCACAGTGCGGACGAGCTTCGACGGCAGGGCCTGGAAGAGCGCGGCAGCCTGCGACTGCTTGCCCTTCAGCGCGCCGGCCAGCTTGGCGAGCAGCACCTCGCGGGACTCAAGGTCCGCGAGCTTCTTGATCTCATCGGCGGTCAGCGCCTTACCGTCAAGGACACCGCCCTTGATGATGAGAGCGGGGTTCTCCTTGGCGAAGTCACGCAGAGCCTTCGCCGACTCCACCGGGTCACCGGTGACGAAGGCGACAGCCGTCGGACCGGCGAACAGGTCGTCGAGCTCCGTGATCCCGGCCTCGTTGGCCGCAATCTTGGTCAGCGTGTTCTTCACCACGGCGTACTGGGCGTTGTCACCCAGCGAGCGACGCAGGGTCTTAACCTGCTTCACCGTCAGACCGCGGTACTCGGTCAGCACGGCCGCGTTCGAGGCACGGAACTGCTCCGTGATCTCGGCGACGGCGGCAGCCTTGTCGGGCCTAGCCATAGGCTTACGCCTCCTTCCGTGATGTCGAAGTCAGGCCGACCGCGAAAGTCGACCATTCGAGCCTCGGACCACCGGACGGAAGGAAAGCTCCTGCGGGAAAGCAGATGAGCCCCGGTGCGCAGGCGCACGGGGCTCAGTTCGACCTCGACAGATCCACGTGCGAACACGGGACCCGGAAGTCCAAGCTCCAAACAATCCTGCGCGGGCTGCCTGCGACGAATCGCAGATCCTTCGGCCTCCGCGTCCCTTGCGAGCGCACGGCGACAACCAGCGGTCTTTGGCTTCGGTAACACTAGCCGGACTCCGCCGTCCGGGGCAAATCGCCCACGCCCGGCCTCGGCGGGCCGGGCCGGCGGGCACCCGGAAGCCCGGCGGGGCGGGCCTCAGCGCGCCAGTGGGGAGACGTCGCGGGTGCCCGCGTCGACGGTGTCCGCCTCGGCCGGGGCCTGCACCGAGAGGGTCCCGGCGAAGTCGCTGTAGAGCACCGCGTCGTCCGTCCGGCCGCTCGCCCCGGTGCCGGTCCGCTGCAGCCTGACCAGCTGGTCCTTGTCGTTGAGCCACAGGTCGAGGGTCAGCGAGACCGACCCGCCGGGGGCCAGCGCGGCGCGCAGGCCGTCCCGGCGGGTCTGGCCGAGCTGGGTCTGGGCGGCCGCGTACCGCTCGGCGTCGGTGGTGACCCGGTAGTGCTCGACCGCCGAGTCCTCGAACTTCTCCTCGCCGAGGTACTGCGCCTCGACCCCGTCGGCGGTCGCGGCGGCCAGCGCCTCGACCGGGTTGAGCAGGTCGATCAGCCCGGCGTACGGGATCTCCCGGTGGCCGTCCGCGCCCGGCGGCACGGAGAACCGCTCCCAGTGCCGGCCGCCCTGCCGGGCCGCGGTGGCCGCGTCACCACCCTGGTAGGCCACGGTGTCCACGACGATCAGCTGCTCGGCCTCGGTCGGGGTGGAACGTTTGACCTGGAGCGCGGTCTTCGGCTGCCAGAACAGCGGGCCGGAGCCGGCGTCCGCCCCCAGCCGATAGCTGACCTTGGCCCGGCGGGCGGTCTGCATGGCGAGCTGGGCGGAGAGCAGGACGCCGTGCGGCGACCGGTCGGTGGGCTTGGCCGGCCTGGTGGAGGAGAGAGCGGTCGGCGTCGGGCTGCCGGACGCCGCCGGCGGCGCGCCCCCGTCACTGCCGCAGGCCGTGAGACCGCTCGCCAGGAGCACCGCGGCCGTGATGGCCGCCAGTCGCTGCCGCACCGCCATGCCCCCTTCCCTTCCGTCCGGTCACCGTCGCGGCGGTCCCGCCGCGACGGTGACCGCCCTGTCATCGGCCGCCGGGTCCTCGGCCGCGCCGTACCGGCCACCTTGCCACCAGCACCCCGGTCAGCCGGCGGCGCCCCCCTTGGCCTGCTTGGCGATCTCGGCGAACTCCACCACGTCGGCCTGGTCGGGCGCGGTGGCGGACACCGCGGTCCCGTAGTCCGAATAGCCGACGGTGACCTTGAACGGGCCGGCCTTGGTGTCGGCCTGCTCGGTCCGCTTGACCACCAGGTTGTCCGCGTCGACCCAGACGTCGATCTGCTCGCTGCTGATCCCGGCGGTCTTCAGCTTCTTCTTCATCGCCTGGACCTGCTCGTCGGTCACCCCGCTGCCGGCCGCCGCGGTCATCTCGTCGACGGTGAGCTGCCCGGTGTAGTGCGTCGCCGGCTTGCCGTTCACGGTCTCCTGACCGGCCTCGGCGACCTTGCCGGAGGCGATCAGGGACCGCACGCCCTCGACCGGGTCGGCCTGCTTCAGCTGGTCGGCGGTGGCGCCGTTCATCGCGGCCATGTCGGCGTAGCTGTAGTGCAGCCAGTGGCGGCCGCCCACGGCCTCGACCACCTCGCCGCCGAGCCGCAGGTACATGCCGTCCTTGAGGTAGCGGATCGGCACGGTCTTGCTGCCGGTCAGCTTGGCCATCTGCTGCCCGACCGGCAGCTGCGACATGTCCATCGAGAGATCACCCTGGAGGCCGTCGGACCAGCCGATGGTCCCGGTCGCGGTGATCGTCGCGCCCCCGGTCAGGATCTCCTCGGTGATCTTGGCGGACTTCACCGAGCCGGTCTTCTCGGTGACCAGCTTGAGGTAGGCGGCCGGGGTCAGCTTGGCCGGCGCCTCCTTGGTCGGCTCCGGCGTGGCGCTGGGCGCGGCGGAGGTCGGCTGCGCGGCCGCGGCCGTGGTCGGCGCGGCGGACGCGGCGCCGGTGGACTTCTCGTCGTTGTTGCAGGCCGTCGCGGTCAGTGCCAGCGCGGCCACGACGACGGCGACGGCGGTCCTGCGGTTTACAGCCATGGTTCCCCCTCGAAGAAGACCGGGGCACGCGGTGCCCCGGGGTGATGAGCCGGTCTGCGCGGAGCCCGGTGGGCTCAGCTGTGGAACAGCCCGGCGAAGTCGGTGCCCGTGCCGACGTCGCTCGCGGCCGGTGCCTCGATCGTCGGCGCCGCGCCCAGGCCCGTGTAGGCGACGGTGACGGCCGATGCCTCGCCCGCCTTGTCGCCGTACTCCTTGAGCTGGACGAGCTGCCGGCCCTCGTTGATCCAGAAGTCCACGGTCAGCGTGGAGCCGCCGGAGTCGAGGGTCTGCCGGACGGCCGCGCGCTGGTCGGCGCCGAGCGCGGTCATGCCGTCGGCCAGCTTCGCGGCGTCCTCGACGGCGCGGTAGTGGGTGGCCCGGGCCCCGGCCACCGTCTCCGTACCGATCCTGGTGACCTTGCCGCTCTGGGCGGCCGCCCCCAGCTGGAGGACCGGGTTGGTCAGCTGCGCCATGGTCAGGAAGATCACGGACATCGAGCCGACGATCGGGTCCTTCGGGCCGATCCTGGCCCAGTGCCGCCCGCCCAGGGCGGCGGTCGTCTCGGTGCCGCCGCCGAGGTAGACCTCGTCGCCCAGCACCCGCGCCTTGGTGCTCGACTTCGTCGCGCCGGCCAGGTCGACGACGGTCCGCTGCCGCCACTCGCCGGCGCCGGTCAGGGTGTCGCCGCCGGTGGTCAGGGTGAGGGAGCCGTTGCCGGCCCGCTGCATCACCGCGGCCGACGCGGCCAGCGCCGCCCGGGGGTCCGGGTCCGCCGCCTTTCCGGCGATCGCGTCCCCGGCGGCCTTGACGTCCGCCGTCCCGCCCCCGCCGTGACCTCCACTGCCGCAGGCCGTCAGCCCGGCGGCCAGCACGGCCGCCGCGACACCGGCGGATACAAGGCGCGGAACGCGCATGAAGAGCCCCCCATTGACCGATCATCAGGAAATACCCAGCGGACTCTAATGGATCGCCGGGCCCTCCCCCACCGCATATCGGCGGCCCCGGTCACCCGGCCGGAGCCGGGCTCTCGGTGCTCGTCCCGGGGTCGGAGACGTCGGTCGTGGTGACCACGGTTCCGGCACTGCCCTCGGCGGTGGCCCGCAGCCGGAGCAGCCGGTCGCCGGGAGCGACCCAGAAGTCGTAGCCGATCGCGGTGACCCCGCGGTCTCGGTAGTACCCGAGCACCACCGCGAGCCGCTCGGGGGTGAGGCCCTGGTCGGCGCCGAAGAACTCGGCCACCGGCGCACTGCCCCGGTAGTGCGCCACCGTGGTGCCGGCCAGCTGTTCCCCGCCGAGCGAGCCGAGCCGGCCGGCCAGCGCCATGCTGTGCGCCGAGTCGGCCGGGTTGGAGACCAGCCTGCTCATCCAGCCGCCCGCGTAGCCGCCGGCGCCCGGCGCGGCGCGCGGGTCGAGCGACTCGACCTCGGCCCGCCCGGCCCGGAGCGGCGGAGCGCCCTCGTACCCGAGGTCGACCGTGCCGTCCTGGCTGTGCAGGCGACCGGTCCCCCGCTCGTCGGTGACGGTCAGCTCGGCCGCCTCGCGGGCACCCCAGAACACCGTGCCGGTGGCGGTGCGCCGGCCGGCCGGGCCCTCCTCGACCACCTCGACCCGCGCGCCGCCGGTGTCGTCCAGCGCCTGCACGGCCGAGAGCAGCACCTGCTTGGGCGCCCGCACGGTCGCCGGCGTGCCCTGCGGGGTGCGGTCCCCCGAGACGGCCAGCAGGCTGCACGCGGTGAGGCCGCTGGCGAGCACCAGGAGGGCCGCCCCCCAGGCGGCGGGGCGAAGGGCGGGCGGCACGGCACACTCCGGCGGGTCGGCTGCGGTCACGCCTCGATCGGATGATCGGACCGGCCGAGCGTACGACGACCCGCCCGGGAGTTCCCCACCGCCGGGATCTCGATCCGGACACGACGACGGGCCCGCACCCCCGGTGAGGGGGGTACGGGCCCGTCGTACGGACTACTGCTGCGCCCAGGACGCGGCTACCGGTCGGAGCTCAGGGCTCAGAGGGCGGCCGGGTCCTCCTCGACCAGGAGGTTGCGGGTGCGGTTCGGGTCCACCTGGATGCCGGGGCCGATCGTGGTGCTGACCGCGGTCTTCTTGATGTAACGACCCTTGGCCGCGGACGGCTTGGCGCGGAGCACCTCGTCCAGCGCGGCGGCGTAGTTCTCGACCAGCTGCTCGTCGGTGAAGGAGGCCTTACCGATGATGAAGTGCAGGTTCGAGTGCTTGTCGACGCGGAACTCGATCTTGCCGCCCTTGATCTCGTTCACGGCCTTGGCCACGTCCGGGGTCACGGTGCCGGTCTTCGGGTTCGGCATCAGGCCACGGGGACCGAGCACGCGGCCCAGGCGGCCGACCTTGCCCATGAGGTCCGGGGTGGCGACGACGGCGTCGAAGTCGAGGCGGCCCTTGGCGACCTCGTCGATGAGCTCGTCGGAGCCGACGATGTCGGCGCCCGCAGCACGCGCGGCCTCGGCACGCTCGCCGGTCGCGAAGACCAGGACCCGAGCGGTCTTACCGGTGCCGTGCGGGAGGATCACGGTGCTGCGGACCATCTGGTCGGCCTTGCGCGGGTCGACGCCCAGACGCATGGCGACCTCGACGGTGCCGTCGAACTTGCTGGTGCTGGTCGCCTTGGCGAGGCGGATGGCCTCGAGGGGGGCGTAAAGGCGCTCGCGGTCGACCTGTGCGTCCGCGGCCTTCAGAGCCTTGCTGCGCTTCACTGCTGCTCCTGAATGGGGAATGGAGTCGTGGTATGGACGGGCCGCGCAGGCCCTACCACATGGACGAGAAGGGTGATCAGCCCTCGACCGTGATGCCCATCGACCGGGCGGTGCCGGCGATGATCTTCGACGCGGCGTCCAGGTCGTTGGCGTTCAGGTCGGGGAGCTTGACCGTGGCGATCTCGCGGACCTGGGCGGCCGTGAGCTTGGCGACCTTGGTCTTGTGCGGCTCGGCCGAGCCCTTGTCCACGCCCGCGGCCTTCAGGATGAGGCGCGCGGCCGGCGGCGTCTTCGTGATGAAGGTGAAGGAACGGTCGTCGTAGACCGTGATCTCCACCGGCACGATCATGCCGCGCTGCGACTCGGTCGCGGCGTTGTAGGCCTTGCAGAACTCCATGATGTTGACGCCGTGCTGGCCCAGCGCGGGGCCGACCGGCGGCGCCGGGTTGGCCGCACCGGCGTTGATCTGGAGCTTGATAAGCCCCGTGACCTTCTTCTTCTTGGGAGGCATTTCTCTCCGGGTCCTTCCGAGAGGTGATTGCTGGTGTGTGCCGGGCCGGGGCGACACCCGACCGTCAACACACACATCGGACCAGGCTAACGCGGATGCGCCGCTGGACCAAAACGACTTCGGGGTGGGGCCGCGGCCCCACCCCGAAGTCGAAGACTCGTACGCGTTCTTCCGGCCGTACTAGTTCTTCTGGATCTGGTCGAAGGACAGCTCGACCGGGGTCTCGCGGCCGAAGATCTCGACCAGGCCCTTGACCTTCTTCGAGTCCGGGTTGATCTCGTTGATGGTCGCCTGCAGGGTGGCGAACGGGCCGTCGGTGACGGTGACCGAGTCGCCGACCTCGAAGTCCAGGACCTGGATCTCGCTCGGCTTGACCGGGGAGGGCTTGCCGGCCTCCTTGGCCGCCTGGCGCTCGACGTCCGGGGCGAGCATCTTGACGACCTCGTCCAGGGTCAGCGGGTACGGGTCGTAGGCGTTGCCGACGAAGCCGGTGACACCGGGGGTGTTGCGCACGACGCCCCAGGACTCCGGGGTGAGGTCCATGCGCACCAGGACGTAGCCGGGGAGCTTGTTCTGGCGGATGGTCTTGCGGTCGCCGTTCTTGATCTGGACGACCTCCTCCTGCGGCACCTCGGCCTGGAAGATGTACTCCTCGACGTTGAGGGAGACCGCGCGCTGCTCCAGGTTCTGCTTCACCCGGTTCTCGTAGCCGGCGTAGGTGTGGATCACGTACCACTCGCCGGGCATGAACCGCAGGTCCTCGCGGAACTTGGCGACCGGGTCGACCTCGGCGTCGTCCGCGGCCTCGTCCTCGGCGGCCTCGGCGTCGAGCTCCTCGTCGGACTCCACGTGCAGCGCGGCCTCCTCGGCGGGCTCGCCGGCCTCGGCCTCGTCGTCCGCCGCGACCTCGTCCTCGTCGCCGTCCGCGGCGTCCACGATCTGCTCGGCGGCCTCGGCTTCGTCAGCCAGCTCGGCCGCGTCCAGCTCGGCGGCGACATCCGCCTCGCGGACGGTCTCGTCGGCGTCGTACAGGGGGGAGTCAGACACGGTGGCTGCTTCTTTCCTGGAGATGGTGAAGGTGGCGCGCTCCGGGACCGCTCCGGCGCCGCTCCGCTTCACGCGGGCGCCAGGAGATGACTCGGAGACTTCAACAGTACCGAGTCAACGGTAGCGGCCTCGTACGTCCGGCGCCGACAGCTCGACCCGGACCGAAGAATCGGCCCGGGTCGGGAAGCTGTTTCGAAGGTGGACCGCTCGGTCAGCCGAAGACCCAGAGGCTGAGCTTCGAGAATCCGTAGTCGAGGCCGGCGACGAACGCCATCACGACCACGACGAACACGACCACCACGGTGGTGTAGTTGACCAGCTCGTTGCGGGAGGGCCAGACGACCTTGCGCAGCTCCGCGATGATCTGGCGGTAGAACAGCGCGAGCCGGGCGAAGACGCCCTTCTTGGCGCGCTTGCCGGACTTCTTGTCGGCGCGGCCCTTGCGGTCGCGGCGCGATCCCTTGTCCCCACCCTCGGCGGGCGTGGCCTCGTCGGCGCCGTCGGCACCCTCGGGGTTGCCGCTCTCAGGCGTTGCGGTGGAGCCCGTGGTCTCCGTCACTCGTCCTCACCTGAATCCGGGTCCTGCCGAGCATCACCTACGTACCCGACAGGGCACGAGCGGCCGGCTAAAAGGGTGCTGTTCGGTGCCCTCTCCGCATCAAGCCCGCTCGCTCTGTGGAGCGAACGGGCTGAATACGGATCAAGCAGCAGGGCAAGAGGGACTTGAACCCCCAACCGCCGGTTTTGGAGACCGGTGCTCTACCAATTGAGCTATTGCCCTACGGTGCCTTTCGGCCCCTGTAGCGACCACCAACCTACCGCATCTCCCGCCGCTGTATGCACAGGCGGTGGAAGCTGTGGCTTCTCGGTGGCCGTCGAGGAGTGAGTGTACGTGGTCGAGGGGCGTTTGGTCGAACCTCTTCTTTCACGACCGACCACGGACCGACCACGGACCGGCCACGGACCGGCACCGCTCCGGGCCGCCATGTGGACGAGCCCGTACATATGGTGAAACCCCCATGCCCGGTCCGTCCCGGTTCTGCGACCATGCAGGCATGAGCGCTTCCACCCCGCAGCCCGACAGTTCCGTCCGCCCCGCCGACCGCCGCGTCTCCGCCCGGATCGGCGCCATCGCCGAGTCCGCGACCCTCGCCGTGGACGCCAAGGCCAAGGCCCTCAAGGCGGCCGGCCGGCCGGTCATCGGCTTCGGCGCCGGCGAGCCGGACTTCCCCACCCCGGACTACATCGTCGAGGCGGCCGTCGAGGCCTGCCGCGACCCGAAGAACCACCGCTACACCCCGGCCGGCGGTCTGCCGGAGCTGAAGGCCGCGATCGCCGCCAAGACGCTGCGCGACTCCGGCTACCAGGTGGACGCCTCCCAGGTGCTGGTGACCAACGGCGGCAAGCAGGCGATCTACGAGGCCTTCGCCGCGATCCTCGACCCGGGCGACGAGGTCATCGTCCCGGCCCCGTACTGGACCACGTACCCGGAGTCGGTGCTGCTGGCCGGCGGTGTCCCGGTGGAGGTCGTGGCCGACGAGACCACCGGCTACAAGGTCTCGGTCGAGCAGCTGGAGGCCGCCCGCACCGAGAACACCAAGGTGGTGCTGTTCGTCTCGCCGTCCAACCCGACCGGCGCGGTGTACACCGAGGCCGAGGCCCGGGCCATCGGCGAGTGGGCGCTGGAGCACGGCCTCTGGGTGCTGACCGACGAGATCTACGAGCACCTGGTCTACGGCGACGCGACGTTCACCTCGCTGCCGGCCCTGCTGCCCGCGCTCGCGGACAAGACCATCGTGGTCAACGGCGTGGCCAAGACCTACGCCATGACCGGCTGGCGGGTGGGCTGGCTGATCGCCCCCAAGGACGTCGTCAAGGCCGCGACCAACCTGCAGTCGCACGCCACCTCGAACGTCTCCAACGTCGCGCAGCGCGCCGCGCTCGCCGCCGTCAGCGGTGACCTCTCCGCCGTGCACGAGATGCGCACCGCCTTCGACCGGCGCCGCCGGACCATCGTGAAGATGCTGAACGAGATCGAGGGCGTCGTCTGCCCCGAGCCCGAGGGCGCGTTCTACGTCTACCCGTCGGTCAAGGGCCTGCTGGGCAAGGAGATCCGCGGCAAGCGCCCGCAGAGCTCCGCCGAGCTGGCCACGCTGATCCTGGACGAGGTCGAGGTCGCGGTCGTTCCCGGCGAGGCCTTCGGCACCCCGGGCTACCTGCGGCTGTCCTACGCGCTGGGCGACGCCGACCTGGTCGAGGGCGTCGGCCGGATCCAGAAGCTGCTCGGCGAGGCGGCCGCCTGACGGCCCGCCTCACCGTGACCGCCCCCTTTTCACCCCTTCGGGGGACGTGAAGGGGGCGGTTCCCGTATCGGGGCCCGATGCGGCAGTATCGGCGAATGGAACGCCTGCCGAACCCGCGAGACGTCAGAGACCTCCCCAAGGCCCACCTCCACCTGCACTTCACCGGCTCGATGCGCCCGGCCACGCTGCTGGAGCTGGCCGACAAGCACGGCGTCCGGCTGCCGGAGGCGCTGAGCTCCGCCGAGCCGCCCAGACTGCGGGCGACCGACGAACGCGGCTGGTTCCGCTTCCAGCGCCTCTACGACACCGCCCGCTCGGTGCTGCGCGACGAGTCCGACATCCGCCGGCTGGTGCTGGAGACCGCCGAGGACGAACGGCGGGACGGCTCGCGCTGGCTGGAGATCCAGGTCGACCCGACCTCGTACGCGCCCCGGCTCGGCGGGCTGATCCCCGCCCTGGAACTGATCCTGGACGCGGTGGAGCACGCCGCCGAGGCCACCGGGGTGGGGATCCGGGTGCTGGTCGCGGCCAACCGGATGAAGTCCCCGATGGACGCCCGGACACTGGCCCGGCTCGCCGTCCGCTACGCCGACCGGGGGGTGGTCGGCTTCGGCCTCTCCAACGACGAACGGCGCGGCCTCGCCCGGGACTTCGACCGGGCCTTCGACATCGCCCGCAAGGGCGGACTGCTGGCCGCCCCGCACGGCGGCGAGCTGGCCGGGCCGGAGTCGGTCCGGGACTGCCTGGACGACCTGGGCGCGGGCCGGATCGGCCACGGCGTCCGCGCCGCCGAGGACCCCCGGTTGATGCAGCGGCTGGCCGACCGCCAGATCACCTGCGAGGTCTGCCCGTCGTCCAACGTCTCGCTGGGCGTCTACGAGCGGGCCGAGGACGTCCCGCTGCGCCGGCTGTTCGACGCGGGCGTCCCGCTGGCGCTGGGCGCCGACGACCCGCTGCTGTTCGGCACCCGGCTGGCCGCCCAGTACGACCTGGCCCGCGACGTGCTCGGCTTCTCCGACGCCGAACTCGCCGAGCTGGCCCGGCAGTCGGTGCGCGGCTCACGCGCGCCGGAGAGCGTGCGCAAGGAGCTGCTGGCGGACATCGACGGCTGGCTCGGGGACGGCGGCCCGGGCCCGGTGACCGCCTAGAGCGCGACGCCCACCATCACCGGCTCGTTGACCAGCTCCACGCCGAACGCCGCCCGGACACCGTCCCGGATCTCGCGGGCCAGCGCCAGCAGGTCCTCGGCGGTGGCCGCGCCGCGGTTGGTCAGGGCCAGGGTGTGCTTGGTGGAGAGGGTGGCCGGACCGCTGCCGTACCCCTTGCCGAAGCCGGCCCGGTCGATCAGCCAGGCCGCCGAGGTCTTGGTCCGGCCGTCCGGCGCCGGGTAGGCGGGGGCGGTGAGCTCGCGCTCGGCGGCCAGCGCCAGGAACACGGCGTACTGCTCGGCGGTCAGCACCGGGTTGGTGAAGAAGGAGCCCGCCGACCAGGTGTCGTGGTCGGCCGGGTCGAGCACCATGCCCTTGCCCGCGCGCAGCATCAGCACGGCGCTGCGGGCGCCGCGGACGTCGACCCGCTCGCCCTGCTCGACGCCCAGGTGGCGGGCCGTCTCGGCGTAGGCGACCGGGGTGGAGAGCCCTCCCTCGTCCCGCAGCCCGAAACGGACCCGCAGGACGACGTAGCGGTCCGGGTCGGCCTTGAAGCGGCTGTGCCGGTAGGAGAAGCCGCACTCGGCGTTGGAGAGGGTGACCACCTCGTCGGCCCGGCGGTCGTAGGCGACCACCTCGGTGATCGACTGCGCGACCTCCTGGCCGTACGCGCCGACGTTCTGCACCGGCGTCGCGCCGGCCGAGCCGGGGATGCCGGCCAGGAACTCGATCCCGGCCAGGCCGTGCTCCAGCACGGTGCGGGTCACCGCGTCGGCCCAGACCTCGCCGGCGGCGAGCTCCAGGGTGGTGCCGTCAAGCGCGAAGCCGGTGGTGGCGATCCGCAGCACCGTCCCGGCGAAGCCCGCGTCGCCGATCACCAGGTTGGAGCCGCCGCCGAGGACCAGCAGCGGCTCGCCGGCCGCGTCGGCCTCCCGGACGGTGGCGATCACGTCCTCGTCGGTCTGCGCGGTCACCAGCCGGCGGGCGGGGCCGCCGAGCCGCAGGGTGGTCAGCGGGGCGAGGGGGGCGTCGAGTTCTACCAGCACGCCCCCAGCGTACGGGGAGGGGGCGGTCCGCCCCGCCCCGCCGCCCTCCACCGGGACGGGCCCGCGGCCTCAGGCCAGCCGGACGACGGCGCGGGACATGCCCAGCACCTTCTGGCCGCCGAAGGTCGCCAGCAGGTCGACCTGCACCTTGCGGTCGTCGAGCAGCTTGGCGACCTTGGCGGTGACCTCGATCACGGAGCCGACGCCGTCGTTGGGCACCGTCACCGGCCGGGTGAAGCGCACGCCGTACTCGATCACCGCGCCCGGGTCGCCGACCCAGTCGGTGACCACCCGGATCGCCTCGGCCATGGTGAACATGCCGTGCGCAATGACGTCCGGCAGGCCGACCTCCAGCGCGAACTTCTCGTTCCAGTGGATCGGGTTGAAGTCACCGGAGGCACCCGCGTACTGCACCAGGGTGGCGCGGGTCACCGGGAAGGAGCGCGCCGGGAGCTCGGTGCCGACCTCGACCTCGTCGTAGCTGATCGCCATCGCGTTACTCCCCCGCCTCGTCGGCGGCCCGGGCCACCAGGGTCATGACCGACGTCACCACGTGCTCGCCGCTCTCGTCCGTCACCTCGCCGCGCACCGTCAGCACGTCGTTGCCCGCGAGCGACTTGATGTTGTCGATGCTCACCGCGACCGAGAGCCGGTCACCGGCCCGCACCGGGCGGGTGTAGGCGAACTTCTGGTCGCCGTGCACCACCCGGCTGTAGTCCAGACCCAGCTGCGGGTCCTCGACCACCTGGCCGGCGGCCCGGTAGGTGAGGACGAAGGGGAAGGTCGGCGGGGCGATGACGTCCGGGTGCCCGAACGCCTTGGCGGCCTCCGGGTCCGTGTACGCCGGGTTGGCGTCACCCACGGCGACGGCGAACTCGCGGATCTTCTCCCGGCCGACCTCGTACGGGTCGGTGGGCGGGTAGGTCCGCCCGATGAAGGAGGGGTCGAGCGCCATGGCAGCTCCTCAAGAGCACGGTGAATGACGAAAAGACTCCGGGCCGCACCCTGTGAGGGGTACGGCCCGGAGTCGTAGACCTGTAGTCACACAGGCCCGCGGACACCTGACAGGGTCAGCGGGTCTCGCGGTGCGCGGTGTGCGAGTTGCAGCGGGGGCAGTGCTTCTTCATCTCAAGACGGTCCGGGTCGTTACGCCGGTTCTTCTTGGTGATGTAGTTCCGCTCCTTGCACTCCACGCAGGCCAGCGTGATCTTCGGGCGGACATCGGTGGCAGCCACGGGAGTGCCTTCCTTGGACATTGAATAAGAACACAACAAGAGTAGCCGACCGGGAGTGCGATCTCCCGACCGACTACGCGGGGTAGCGGTGACCGGACTTGAACCGGTGACACAGCGATTATGAGCCGCTTGCTCTACCAACTGAGCTACACCGCCACAGTGATCCGGAGCACAGCCGAAGCCGACTCCTTCTCACCAGAGCCCCCATGCGGAATCGAACCGCAGACCTTCTCCTTACCATGGAGACGCTCTACCGACTGAGCTATAGGGGCGAACGAGGAAGAGATTACACGTTCCGCGCCCAGAGGTGAAATCCGTATCCCGACGCGAAGACCGCAGGTGGGCGAGGTGCACGGGCGAGCGATCGAAGGCCGGGCGTTCGAGCGGCCCGTACGGGGCGCGGCCCGACCCGATACGACTATTGCCCGCCTCCCCGCACCCCGCGCCCCCGCGCCATAGGCTCGTCGCTCATTGATCGGGACGGGCCGGGGATCTGGACGGGCCAGCGCGAGGAGGAACCGGGCGATGGACAGCGCACCCTCCGACGGGCCGCAGCCGGGATCCGGCCCGGCCGCGAACCCGCTGGGGCACGGCCCCGTCCTGCTGCTCACCGACGCCCGGCTCGCCGACGGCCGGGTGGTGGACGTGCGGATCAGCGGCGACCGGATCCAGGCCGTCGGCACCAGCGGCGGCCTCGGCCCGCTGCCCGCCCTGCCCGGCGCCCCCACGGCCACCACCGGCGCCCGGATCGACCTCAAGGGCTACCTGCTGCTGCCGGCCCCCGCCGAGGCGCACGCCCACTACGACGTCGCCTTCTCCGCCGCGCTGCCGGCACCTCCGCCGGAGACCTCCGCCGACCTCACCCGCCGGGTCACCGAGGCCGCGCTCACCTCGCTCGGGTACGGCGCCACCGCGCAACGCACCCATGTGCGGATCGGCGACGTGCACGGGCTGCGCCGGCTGGAGGCGGTGCTCACCGCCCGGCAGGCACTGCGCGGTCTGGCCGAGCTGCAGGCGGTCGCGATGCCGCGGCTGCTCACCGGCCGGGCCGGCGCGGACGGCCGGGCCCAGCTGCGCGACGCGCTCAAGCTCGGCGCCACCGCGGCCGGCGGCTGCCCGGAGCTGGACCCGGACCCGGCCGGGTACGTCCAGGTGCTGCTGGAGGCGGCCCGGGAGGCGGACTGCCCGGTGGACCTGCACACCGCCGGGGCCGACGCGGCCCAGCTGGCCCGGCTGGCGGGCGCGCTCGCCCCGCTGCGGCCCCGGGTGGTGCTGGGCCCGTGCGGGGCGCTGGCCCCGGGCGGTGCGGCGGCGCTGGCCAGCAGTGGCGTCCGGGTGGTCTGTCTGCCGCAGAACGGCTGCTGCAGCGGGTTGGAGGGCCGGCCCACCGGGATGCGGGCGGGGCTGGCGCGGGAGCTGGCGCAGGCCGGGGTCCCGCTCTCGGCGGGCAGCGGCTCGCTGCGCGACCCGGCCAACCCGGTGGGGCGGGCCGATCCGCTGGAGGCCGCCTACCTGCTGGCGGCGAGCGGGGCACTGGACGTGGAGGCGGCCTACGACGCGGTGGCCAACCAGGCCCGGGCGGCGCTCGGGCTGCCACCGGTCCGGGTGGACGCCGGGTTCCCGGCGGAGCTGCTGGCGGTGCGCGGGGACAGTCTGGCCGGGGCGCTCGCGGGCGGGCACAGCCGGCTGGTGGTGCACAGCGGGCGGATCGTCAGCCGGACCAGTGCCGTCCGGGAGTTCGCCGACACGGTGGCACTGGCGCTGCCGCGGCAGTCGGGGAGCACCGGCGGGGGGTGAGCGCCGCAAGCTCGCGGGCGCGGGCCGGCGCGGGGCCGATCGGGTGATAGGGGCGCGCGTCGTTGGTCGCGCGCCCCTCCCCCACCAGTCGGCCGCCGGGGCGGCGGAGCGGCCCCGGCATCCCCCACATGGAGCGGGGCCGCTCTCTCAGCACGGACGCTACGCCCACCGACGCCCCGGTCCGGCCGGCCTTGACGCCCTCCTGTCGTCCGGCGGGCCGCCCTTGACGACTCGTTGACGCCGGCCCGGCCCGACCCCCGCCCCGACCCCCGGCCCGACCCCCGGCCCGGCGGGAGGCCGGGAAGCCGGGAAGCCGGGAAGCCCGGGTTCCAGGACGTCAGGGCTCGTACCGGTAGCCGATACCGGGCTCGGTGATCAGATGGCGCGGCCGGGCCGGGTCGCGTTCCAGCTTGCGGCGCAGCCCGGCCAGGTAGACCCGCAGGTAGTTGCCACGCTCCTCCTGCGCGGGGCCCCAGACCTCGCGCAGGATCTGCCGCCCGGGCACCAGGCGGCCGGGGTTGGCGAGCAGCAGGGCGAGGATGCGCCACTCGGTGGGGGTGAGCCGGACCGGCCCGTCCGGGCCGGTGACGGTGGTGGCGGCGATGTCGACGGTGTGGGCGCCGATCACCGGCGGGGCCGGGGCGCGCCCGCCCGGCGGCCGGCGCAGGACGGCCCGCAGCCGGGCGAGCAGTTCCTCCATCAGGAACGGCTTGGTGAGGTAGTCGTCGGCGCCGGCGTCGAGCGCGCCCACCTTGTCGGCGGCGCCGGTGCGGCCGGAGAGCACGATGATCGGCACCGCGCTGCGGCTGCGCAGGCCCCGGATGACGTCCATGCCGTCCAGGTCGGGCAGCCCCAGGTCGAGCAGCACGGCGTCGGGCGAGGTGTGGGCGGCCCGGTCCAGGGCCTCGCCGCCGCTGGCGGCCGTCCGGACGGCGTACTGGCGGGCGCTCAGATTGATCCGCAGGGTGCGCAGCAGCGCCGGTTCGTCGTCGACGACGAGGATCTCGCTCATGCGGGCGCTTCTCCCGGGTGGGCGGCGGGCAGGGTGAGCAGCATGGTGGTGCCGCCGCCGGGGGTGTCCTCGACCTCCAGGCCGCCGCCCATGGCCTCGGCGAGGCCGCGGGAGAGGGCGAGGCCGAGGCCGACGCCGGTGGTGTTGTCGGTGTCGCCCAGGCGCTGGAAGGGCAGGAAGACGCGGTCGCGGTCCTCGGGGGCGATGCCGGGGCCGCGGTCGATGACGCGGATCTCGACCTGGTCCCGGTGGTGGCTGGCGGTGACCAGGACGGGGGCGCCGGGCGCGTTGTGCCGCAGCGCGTTGGCGATCACGTTGGCCAGGACGCGTTCCAGCAGCGGCGGGTCCACCAGCACCGCCGGCACGGTGTCCAGGTCGAGCGGCTGAACCGGTGCGTAGGGGTCGGGGAGGGTGTCGAGCGCCCGGGGCAGGATCTCGTCCAGGTGGGTCTCGGCGAGGTGGAGGGTGAGGGCGCCGGCCTGCAGGCGGCTCATGTCGAGCAGGTTGTCCACCAGCCGGGTGAGCTTGACCAGGGACTCGTCGGCGGTGGCCAGGAGTTCGGCCTGGTCCTCGGCGGAGAACTCGACGTCGGGGCTGCGCAGCGAGCCGACCGAGGCGAGGGCGGCGGCCAGCGGGGTGCGCAGGTCGTGGCTGACGGCCGCGAGCAGGGCGGTGCGCATCCGGTCGGCGGCCTTGATCGGTTCGACCTCGGCGGCGACCACGGCGAGCCGGTCGCGTTCCAGGGCGGCGGCGACGTGGGCGGCGAAGGCGGTGAGGACGCGCTGGTCGGCGGCGGGCAGCCGGCGGCCGGTGAGCGCCAGCAGGGCGTCGGCGCCGACCGGGATCTCGGTGGTCTCCACCGGCCCGGTGGGCTCGCCCCCGCCGTCGCAGCGGGCCAGCACCGTGCCGCCGGTGCGTTCCAGCAGGGCGACGGAGTCCATGCCGAAGGCCGTCCGGGACTTCTCCAGCAGGGCGGGCAGGGCGTCGGCGCCGCGCAGCACGCTGCCGGCGAGGGTGGACAGGGTCTCGGCCTCGGCGGTGGCCCGGGCGGCCCGGGTGGTGAGCCGGCTCGCGTGGTCGACCACGGTGGAGACGGTGAGGGCGACGGCGGCGAAGACCACCAGGGCGACGATGTTGTTGGTCTCGCCGATGGTCAGGGTGTGGACGGGCGGGATGAAGAAGTAGTTCAGCAGCGCCGAGGCGACCAGCGAGGCCAGCAACGCCGAGGTGGCGCCGCCGAGCAACGCCACCACCACCACGCCGAGTTGGAAGATCAGCGCGTCGGTGGTCAGGTTCACCGCCTCGTGGAACTGGGAGAGCACCAGGGTGAGCAGCCAGGGCATCACCAGCCCGGCGGCGAACCCGGCGACGGTGCGGCGCCGGGAGTGGCGGCGGCCGAGCGAGGGCAGCCGGCCGCGTCCGGTGAACTCGTGGGTGACCATGTGGACGTCGATGTCCTCGGAGGCGTCCACGGTGGTCTCGCCGATGCCCGGGCCGGTCAGCAGCCGGGTGATCCGGCCGCGCCGGCTGGTGCCGAGCACGAGCTGGGTGGCGTCGTGGGCGCGGGCGAAGGCCAGCAGCGCGGTGGGGATGTCGTCGCCGACCACCACGTGGTAGCTGCCGCCCAGCGCCTCCACCAGCCGGCGCTGCTGGGCGAGCGCGCCCGAGGAGGCGCCGGCCAGGCCGTCGCTGCGGCTGACGTGCACGGCGAGCAGGTCGCCGCCCGCGGTGCGGTCGGAGATCCGGGCGGCGCGGCGGATCAGCGTCTCGCCCTCCGGGCCGCCGGTGAGGGCGACCACCACCCGCTCGCGGGTCTCCCAGACGCGGTCGATGTTGTGGCTGGCCCGGTAGTCGCGCAGCCCCTCGTCGACCCGCCCGGCCACCCAGAGCAGGGCGAGCTCGCGCAGGGCCGTGAGGTTGCCGACCCGGAAGTAGTTCGAGAGCGCGGCGTCCACCTTCTCCGCCCTGTAGACGTTGCCGTGGGCCATCCGGCGGCGCAGCGCCTGGGGGGCCATGTCGACGAGTTCGATCTGGTCGGCCCGGCGGACCACCTCGTCCGGGACGGTCTCGCGCTGGGGGATGCCGGTGATCTTCTGGACCACGTCGTTCAGCGATTCCAGGTGCTGGATGTTGACGGTGGTGATGACGTCGATCCCGGCGTCCAGCAGTTCCTCGACGTCCTGCCAGCGCTTGGCGTGCCGGCCGCCCGGGACGTTGGTGTGCGCGAGCTCGTCCACCAGGACCACCGCGGGCCCGCGCCGCAGCACCGCGTCGAGGTCCATCTCCTCGAACTCGGCGTCCCGGTAGGAGCGGCGGACCCTGGGGAGGACCTCCAGCGCGCCCAGCATGGACTCGGTGTGGCGGCGGCCGTGGCACTCCAGGTAGCCGACCACGACGTCCGCGCCGCGGGCCTGTCTGCGCCCGGCCTCGTCCAGCATCCGGTAGGTCTTGCCGACACCGGGGGCGGAACCGAGGTACACCCTCAGCCGGCCTCGGCGGAGGCCGATGCCGGGAGTGAGGTCGCGGGCCATGGGCGCTGCTCTTTCGTCTTCGTACGAGGGTCGGGACGAACGGCGGCCGACCCGGGCACGGGGTGGTACCCCGGCCCGGGTCGGCCTGTCTCACGGAGCCGGCCGGTCGGCCGTCACTTCTGCTCCGCCACTGCGGTGTTGAGGAGGACGACGTTGACGCCCGGCTGGCCGAGGAAGCCCAGTGAGCGGCCCTCGGTGTACTTCTCGACCAGCTTGTTCAGCGTGTCCACCGGCAGGTCGCGGGCCTTGGCGACCCGGTCGACCTGCTCCTTGGCGTAGGCCACCGAGATGTGCGGGTCGAGGCCGGAGCCGGAGGCGGTGACCGCGTCCACCGGGACGTTCGCCGGGTCGACGCCGTCGAACGCGGCGACGGCCTGGCGGCGGTCCTCGATCGTCGTGGTGAGGTCCTCGTTGTTCGGCCCCAGGTTCGAGGCGCCGGAGACCGTCCCGCCGTAGCCGTTGGCCGAGGGGCGGGGCTGGAACCACTTCGGGTCCGGAAGGGCGGCCTCGGCCGCGTCGTCCGGGTTCTTCTTCGGCAGGTCGTAGCTCTGGCCCAGCAGGCTGGAGCCGATCTCCTTGCCGTCGGCCGTCTTCACGATCGAGCCGTTGGCCTTGTCGCTGAACACGGCCTGGCCGAGGCCGGTGACCAGCAGCGGGTAGGCGAGGCCGAGGATCACCGTCATCACCAGCAGCATCCGCAGGGCGGTGAAGTGCGTGCGCACGGTGGTGGGCAGGGGCTTGGACATCCGGATTCTCCTCTCTCAGCTCAGGCCGGGGATGAACTGGACGACGAGGTCGATCAGCTTGATCCCGACGAAGGGGACGATCAGACCACCGAAGCCGTAGACCCCGATGTTGCGACGCAGCAGCGAACTCGCGTCGGAAGGACGGTACTTGACACCGCGCAGGGCGAGCGGGATCAGGCCGACGATGACCAGGGCGTTGAAGACGATCGCCGAGGTGATCGCGGACTGCGGACTGTGCAGGCCCATGATGTTGAGCTTGTCCAGGCCCGGGTAGACCGCCGCGAACATCGCCGGGATGATCGCGAAGTACTTCGCGACGTCGTTGGCGATCGAGAAGGTGGTCAGCGCGCCGCGGGTGATCAGGAGCTGCTTGCCGATCTCGACGATCTCGATCAGCTTGGTCGGGTTGGAGTCCAGGTCGACCATGTTGCCGGCCTCCTTGGCCGCCATGGTCCCGGTGTTCATCGCCACACCGACGTCGGCCTGGGCCAGCGCCGGGGCGTCGTTGGTGCCGTCCCCCGTCATCGCGACCAGCTTGCCGCCGGCCTGCTCCTTCTTGATCAGGGCCATCTTGTCCTCGGGGGTGGCCTCGGCGAGGAAGTCGTCCACGCCCGCCTCCTCCGCGATCGCCTTGGCGGTCAGCGGATTGTCCCCCGTGATCATGATGGTCTTGATGCCCATCCGGCGCAGCTCGTCGAACCGCTCCCGCATGCCCTCCTTGACCACGTCCTTGAGGTGGATGACCCCCAGGACCTTGGCCGGCTCGGAGGCCTTCCTGGTCGCCACCACCAGGGGCGTGCCGCCGGCCGCGGAGATCCCGTCCACCAGGGTGGAGACCTCGTCGGTGACCGTGCCACCGTTGTCGACGACCCAGTTGGTGACGGCGGCGGCCGCACCCTTGCGGACCTGGTGGACGCCGCCCGCCCGTCGCCCGCCGCCACCCTTGTCCGAGTCGCTGCGCTCCGCACCTTCCGATTCGTCGAGGTCGACACCGGACATCCGGGTCTGCGCGGTGAACGGCACCCAGGTGGCGTGCTCCAACTCGCCCTGGGCGCGGGCGCGCAGGCCGTACCCGGTCTTGGCGAGGACGACGATGGAGCGGCCCTCCGGGGTCTCGTCGGCCAGCGAGGAGAGCTGCGCGGCGTCCGCGAGCTCCTCGGTGGAGACGCCGGTGGCGGAAAGGAACTCGGCGGCCTGGCGGTTGCCGAGGGTGATGGTGCCGGTCTTGTCGAGCAGCAGGGTGTTGACGTCGCCGGCGGCCTCGACGGCCCGCCCGGACATCGCCAGCACGTTGCGCTGGACCAGCCGGTCCATGCCCGCGATGCCGATCGCCGAGAGCAGCGCGCCGATGGTGGTCGGGATGAGCGCCACGATCAGGGCGACCAGCACGATCATCGACTGCGGCGCACCCGCGTAGGTGGCCATCGGCTGGAGCGTGACGACCGCGACCAGGAAGACGATCGTCAGCGAGGCCAGCAGGATGTTGAGCGCGATCTCGTTCGGCGTCTTCTGCCGGGCCGCGCCCTCGACCAGGGCGATCATCCGGTCGATGAAGGACTTGCCGGGCTCCGAGGCGATCTTCACCACGATCCGGTCGGAGAGCACCTTGGTGCCACCGGTCACCGCGCTGCGGTCACCGCCCGACTCGCGGATCACCGGCGCGGACTCACCCGTGATCGCCGACTCGTCCACCGAGGCGACGCCCTCGACGACGTCACCGTCGCCGGGGATGATCTGCCCGGCCTCGACCACCACGTGGTCGCCCAGCCGCAGCGCCGTCCCCGGCACCTCCTCCTCGGCCCGGCCCTTCGGCCAGTCGGTGAGCCGGCGCGCCATCGTGTCGGTCTTGGTCTTGCGCAGGGTGTCCGCCTGCGCCTTGCCGCGGCCCTCGGCCACCGCCTCGGCCAGGTTCGCGAAGATCGTGGTCAGCCAGAGCCACACCGTGATCGCCCAGGCGAAGACGCTCGGGTCCGCTATCGCGGCCACGGTGGTGACCACCGAGCCGACCTCGACCACGAACATCACCGGGTTCTTGACCATCACCCGGGGGTCGAGCTTCTTCACCGCGTCCGGCAGCGAGGAGACGATCAGCTTCGGGTCCAGCAGCCCGCCGGAGACTCTGTGCGGCGCCGCGGGCGCCTCCGGCTGCGTGGCCGGCTTGTCGGTAAGGGTGGACGACATCAGGAGAGACCTTCCGCGATCGGCCCGAGAGCGAGGGCCGGGAAGTAGGTGAGACCGACGACGATCAGGACGACGCCCGACAGCAGGCCCACGAACAGCGGCTTGTGGGTGGGCAGGGTGCCCGGAGTGGCGGGGACGGGCTGCTGCCGCGCGAGCGAGCCGGCCAGCGCCAGGACGAAGACCATCGGCAGGAACCGGCCGAACACCATCGCCAGACCGATCGCGGTGTCGTACCAGTCGGTGTTCACCGTGATGCCGGCGAACGCCGAACCGTTGTTGTTCGCGCCCGAGGTGAACGCGTACAGCACCTCGGAGAAGCCGTGCGCGCCGGAGTTGAGCATCCCGGCCCGCTCACCGGGCAGCGCCATCGCCACCCCCGTGCCGATCAGCACGATCGTCGGCGTGGTCAGGATGTAGAGGGAGGCGAACTTCATCTCCCGCCCGCCCAGCTTCTTGCCCAGGTACTCCGGCGTGCGGCCGACCATCAGACCCGCCACGAAGACCGCGACGATCGCCAGCACCAGCATCCCGTACAGGCCCGAACCGGTACCGCCGGGCGCGATCTCGCCCAGCATCATGTTGAACATCGTCAGCCCGCCGCCGAACGGCGAGTACGAGTCGTGGAAGGAGTTCACCGCGCCCGTCGAGGTCAGCGTCGTCGACGCCGCGAACAGGCCGGACGCCGCGATGCCGAACCGCTGCTCCTTGCCCTCCATCGCCCCGCCGGCCGCCTGCATCGCCGCACCGGAGTGCTGCGACTCGAAGAAGGTGATCAGCGTGACCGAGGCCACCCAGAACAGGCCCATCACCGCGACGATCGCGTAGCCCTGCCGGTGGTCACCCACCATCTTCCCGAAGGCGCGCGGCAGCGCGAACGGGATCAGCAGGATCAGGAAGACCTGCAGCAGGTTGGTGAACCCGGTGGGGTTCTCGAACGGGTGCGCCGAGTTGGCGTTGTAGAAGCCGCCGCCGTTGGTCCCCAGCAGCTTGATGACCTCCTGCGAGGCCACCGGCCCGCCCGGCACCGCCTGCGGGTCGCCCGCCAGGGTCGCCACCTCGTGGAACCCGTGGAAGTTCTGCACCACGCCGTTCGCCACCAGGACCAGGGCGAACACGATCGAGATCGGCAGCAGCAGCCGCAGGACGATCCGGGTCAGGTCGACCCAGAAGTTGCCCAGCCGGTCCGTCCGGTTGCGCGTGAACCCCCGGATCAGCGCCGCCACGACCGCGATGCCCACCGCGGCGGACACGAAGTTCTGCACCGCCAGGCCCGCCATCTGCGCCAGGTGCCCCATCGCGGACTCACCGCTGTAGGACTGCCAGTTGGTGTTGGCGGTGAACGAGATCGCGGTGTTCCAGGCCTGGTGCCCCGACATCTGCTCGACGCCGAGGTTCAGCAGCAGGTAGCCCTGCAGGCGGATCAGGCCGTAGAGGAAGAGCACCGAGACGGCCGAGAAGGCGAGCACCGAGCGCAGGTACACCGGCCAGCGCTGGTCGGCGTCACCGTCCACCCCGATCACCTTGTACAGGCCGCGTTCGACTCTGAGGTGCTTGGACGTGGTGAGGATGCGGGCGATGTGGTCGCCCAGCGGCCGGTAGCACAGGGCCAGGGCGCCCACCAGGGCGATGACCTGCAGCCAGCCCGCGAGAGTGGAGCTCATGTCAGAACTTCTCCGGGTAGATCAGCGCGACGACGAGGTAGCCGACGAGGGCGACGGCCACGATGAGACCTGCGATGTTCTCGGCGCTCACAGCTTCTCCACCCCCCGCGCGATCAGGGCGATGACGGCGAACACGGCGACCGTGACACCGACGTAGATGAGATCGGACATGGGCTCCACCACAGTGGTTCGGAGGTGGCCGCGGCCTGGCCCTGCGGGCGGTCGACGCGGCACCGGCGGCGGGCCGGCAAGAGCCAGCCAACCGCCCCTACGGACCGTTACCGGCGTTCTTGACGCCCTCCATACGGCGGCCGTTCGATTGTTGACGGGCTCCATACGGCGGCTCGGCGGGGTGGCGGACGGACGGGCTCCGGGGCGGGTCCGGGCGGGCTCGGGCCGGGCTTCCGGGCCGGCTCCGGGCGCCTCCCGGGGGCGGCTCGCCGGGTACGCCGAGAGCCCCGGACCGGTGCGGGTCCGGGGCTCTCGGCGGCTCTCGGCGGCCCTCGGCGGCTCGGTGACGAGGCCTCGGGCGTGCTCAGGCGTTCTCGGGCGCCGGCAGCTTCTCGTACTCCGACCGCGCCGCCGGCTCACCGCGGCGGACCGCGCCGGGAGCCCGGCGGGACGGGTGGTACGCCTTGGTGGAGGAGGTGAGCTGCCACGGCACGCTGATCACCATCACCCCCGAGGTGAACAGCAACCTGCTCTTCAGCCAGAGCGCCGACTGGTTGTGCAGCAGGTGCTCCCACCAGTGCCCGACCACGTACTCGGGGATGAACACCGCCACCGCGTCCCGGGGGCTGGTCCGGCGGTACTCGCGGACGTAGGCCACCACCGGCCGGGTGATCTCCCGGTACGGCGAGTCCAGCACCTTCAGCGGCACCTGGACGTCCAGGTCCTGCCACTGCCGCGCCAGCTCGCCGGTGGCCTCCTGCTCCACCGCCACGGTCAGCGCCTCCAGCGAGTCCGGCCGGAACGCCTGGGCGTAGCCGAGCGCCCGCAGCGTGGGCTTGTGCAGCTTGGAGACCAGCACGATCCCGTGCACCTGGGAGGGCCGCACCGAGTCGGCGTGCGGGTCGTCCACCGCCAGTTCCTCGGCGACGCTGTCGTAGTGCCGGCGGATGCCCCGCATCATCACCCAGAGCACCACCGCCGCGACCACGGCCAGCCAGGCGCCCTGGGTGAACTTGGTGAGCAGCACGATGACCAGGACCAGCGCGGTGGTGACCGCGCCGAAGGCGTTGATCACCCGCGAACGCTGGGCCGAGCCGCGCACGGCCGGGTCGGTCTCGGTGCGCAGCACGCGGTTCCAGTGCTTCACCATCCCGATCTGGGACAGCGTGAAGGAGGTGAAGACGCCCAGGATGTAGAGGTGGATCAGGCTGGTGACGTCCGCGTCGTACAGCCAGAGCAGCCCGCCGGCCACCACCGCGAGCGCGATGATGCCGTTGGAGAAGGCGAGGCGGTCGCCGCGGGTGTGCATCTGCCGGGGCAGGTAGCGGTGCTCGGCCAGGATGGAGGCCAGCAGCGGGAAGCCGTTGAAGGCGGTGTTGGCCGCCAGGATCAGCACCAGCGCGGTGACGGCCTGGATGAAGTAGAAGAGGAAGCTCTGGTCGCCGCCGAAGACCGCGGCCGCCAGCTGGGCGATCACGGTCTGCTGCGGTGCGGTGTGACAGTCCCCGGCGAAGCCGGTCAGCGTGCAGGCGTCGTCGGCGATGTGCACCTTGGACATCAGCGCCAGCGCGGTGATGCCGACGAACATGACCACGGCCGTGGTGCCCATCACGGCCATCGTGGCGGCGGCGTTCCTCGACTTGGGGGCCCGGAAGGCCGGGACCCCGTTGGAGATCGCCTCCACGCCGGTCAGCGCCGTGCAGCCGGAGGCGAACGCCCGCAGGCCCAGCATCAGCAGGCCGAGGCCGGCGAGGGTGTCCTTGCCGTCCACCGGCAGGATCCCGTAGGAGGCGCTGGCCGCCACCGGGGTGTCCCCGAAGACCGCCTTGATCAGCCCGGTGACGATCATCAGCAGCATGCCGCCGATGAACAGGTACGTCGGCGCGGCGAAGGCCTTGCCGGACTCCCGCACCCCGCGCAGGTTCATCGCCGCGAGCAGCACGACGAAGGCGACCGCCAGCTCGACCCGGTAGTCGGCCAGCGAGGGCAGCGCCGAGATGATGTTGTCGACGCCCGACGCCACCGACACCGCGACCGTCATCACGTAGTCGACCAGCAGCGAAGCCGCCACCACCAGGCCCGAGTTGGCGCCGAGGTTGCGGGACACCACCTCGTAGGAGCCGCCGCCGCTCGGGTAGGCGTGCACGACCTGGCGGTACGACATCACCACGACCGCCATCAGCGCGACCACACCGGCCGCGACCCACGGGGTCAGGTAGAGGAACGCGGTACCACCGACGGTGAGCACCAGCAGGATCTCCTGGGTCGCGTAGGCGACCGAGGAGAGCGGGTCGGAAGCGAAGATCGGCAGCGCCAGCCGCTTGGGGAGCAGCGTCTCGCCCAGCTCCTCGCTGCGCATGGCTTTGCCGATCACTAGGCGCTTGAGCGCCTGGGGCACGTTGAACACATGGGCGAGCGTAAGGGCCTGGAACGGGCCGGCAATGGGCCCGAGCGGAGTGTCCGGAGCGCCCGGCACGCCCTTCGGGAGGGATGTTCCCGCAGGTGGAAGCCGCTATGTGCGACACGTGCCGGGCGGATCGGAGGCGTTTCGAGGGCGTCAAGGGGGGCCGTTAAGACATCGTCAAGATATGACGATCGGATAGAACATTTCCGGCATAAGGTGGCGAATTGACCAAGTGCGTCGGATCCGACATCACCGCGAAACCGCCCACACCCGTCGCCGCCCGCACCCGCTCCCGCCGCCTCCCCCGGCCCACTACATCCGCATCCGCAGCCGGCAGACCACCGCGTCGGTGTGCCGGCGCAGGGCCCGGTCGATCACGGCGCCGCGCCGGTTCTGCAGCGCGCGCTGCCACGGGCGGACCGGCTCGACCTCGGGGATCAGCACGGTGAGGCGGTCGTAGGCGTGCTCGGTGGCGAGCCGGTTGACGAAACCGGCGATCGGCGGCCCGAGCCGGCGGTGGTCGTCCGGGACCTCCACCAGGGGCACGCCCGGCTGCCAGAGCTCCCAGTCCCGGCGCAGCGCCTCGGCCTCGGCGGGTTCGTGGACCACGGTGACGGCCATCACCTCGTCGCCGAGCGAGAGCGCGGCGGAGAGGGCGTCACGGGTGAGGCGGGTGATCGCGGTCACCGGGACGACGACCAGGCTGCGCTGCGGGGTGAGCGGGCCGGGGACGCGCCCGAGCTCCAGGCGCTCGCCGATCCGGGCGTAGCCGCGGTGGATCGCCTCGAAGAGCAGCACCAGCAGCGGCAGGGCCAGGCAGATCCCCCAGGCGCCCTCGGTGAACTTGGTGCCGGTGACCACGATGGCCGCCACTCCGGTGAGGAGCGCGCCGAAGCCGTTCAGGGCGGCCTTGGCCCGCCAGCGCGCCGGCCGCTCCAGGAACCAGTGGCGCACCATGCCGACCTGGCAGATCGTGAAGCCGACGAACACCCCGATCGCGAACAGCGGGACGAGGCTGTTGACGTCGCCGCCCGAACCGACCAGCAGCACCGCCGAGACGCCGGCGAGGAAGAGCACGCCGTGACGGTGGACCTGGCGGTCGGCGCGCAGCGCGAAGACGTGCGGCAGGTGGTTGTCCCGGGCGAGCAGGTGGAGCAGGACGGGCAGTCCGCCGAAGGAGGTGTTGGCGGCGAGCCCGAGCAGGACGACGGTCGCGAACTGGACCAGGTAGAAGCCGGCGCCGTGGCCCAGCGAGGCGTCGGCGAGCTGGGCGAGAACGGTGACGCCCTCGACCGGCTGGAGGTGGAAGCGGCCGATCAGCACGGCCAGTCCGATCAGCATCACGCCCAACAGCGCGCCGAGGGCGACCTCGGTGCGCTGGGCGCGCTTCACGCCCGGCGTGCGGAAGGACGGGACGGCGTTCGCCACCGCCTCCACGCCGGTCAGTGCCGAGCAGCCGGCCGCGAAGGCCTTGAGCAGCAGCAGCGCGCCCACCGCGGTCGCGTTGCCGGCCAGCACCGACGCGTGCCCGGCGGCGGCCTCGGTGCTCGCCGGCGTGTCCCGGAACAGGCCGACCACGACGATCGCCAGGATCGACAGCACGAACACCGCGGTCGGCGCCAGGAACCAGCGTGCCGACTCCGCGATCCCGCGCAGGTTCACCGCGGTCACCAGGGCGAGCACGCCGAGGCAGAGCCAGACCCGGTCGTCGTACAGGCCCGGCACCGCCGAGGTCAGCGCCGCCACCCCGGCCGTCACCGACACCGCCACGTTCAGCACGTAGTCGACGACGAGCGAGGCCGCGGCCGTCAGCGCGGTCCGCCGCCCCAGGTGCGCCTTGGCCACCGCGTACGAGCCGCCGCCGTCCGGGAACGCCGCGATCACCTGCCGGTAGGAGGCCACCAGCACCGCCAGCAGCACCGCGATCGCCGCCGTCACCGGCAGTGTGAAGCCCAGCCCGTACGCCCCGGCCGCCGCCAGCACCAGCACGATCGACTCGGGCCCGTACGCCACCGATGCCATCGCGTCCAACGACAACGCCGCCAGCCCGCCCAGCGCGGTCAACCGGTGACGGTCCTCCGGGGCCGCGCCGGTATCCGGGGGCTCGGGCTCGGTGGTGACAACCGGGGTGGTGGCGCTGGACATCGAACGGGACCTCCGCAGTCGGGTACTGCTCCGATCCTGCGGGCACGGGGCCGTTCTCCCCCGGCCTCCCTACGCGTTCCTGACGCGCCGCCGGGCCTCCTTGACGCCTCGTTGACGCCTCGTCGACTCCGCGCCGGCGCTCGTCGGCACGTCAGGGACGGTCGCCCGGCGGGGAGGGATGGCGGGGGGTGGGTGGGCCGATGTCCCGGCGGGCGCCGGTTGGGAAGACGATCAGCTCGGACGGAGGACTCCCGGCGCGCCTGAGCGGGCCCGGAACTTCTCGACGGGGAGGCTGAACGGCCCACCCCACCCCTCGCGGACCACTTTGCTGCCTGGATCCGGCAATTGCAAGTAATGCGCAATAGTGGCACCCCTTTCCCCTGCGCTACGCTCCGCACATGATCCATCACCCTCGGCCTCCGGATCGCCCGGCCGGCTCCGGCCCGCTCCTCCTCATCGACCTCGACCACACCCTGGTCGAGCGCGACGGCGCCGCGAACGCTTGGACCCCCGCCTTCTGCGCCACCCACGGCCTCCCGCCCGACGCCGCCGACGACATCTTCACGCTGCTGCGCGCCGACCGCTCCCCCACGGGCTTCGCCCGGATCGCCGACCGCTACGGCCTCCCGCAGTCCGGCGAGACCCTCTGGGAGGAGCACGTCGCCGGCGAGGCCGCCCGCACCCACCTGATCCCCGGCGTCCCCGCCGCGCTCGCCGCCCTGCGCGAGGCCGGCTGGACCATCGGCGTCGTCACCAACGGCTGCACCGACGTCCAGCGCGCCAAACTCGCCCGGACCGGCCTGCTCCCCGCCGTCGACACCGTCTGCGTCTCCCAGGAGGCCGGCGCCCGCAAGCCCGACCCCGAGATCTTCCGGCTGGCCGCCGGCCGCCTCGGTCGCACCCTGACCCCCGACACCTGGATGATCGGCAACAACCCCGCCACCGACCTCCGGGGCGCCCACGCCGCCGGCATCCGCTCCATCTGGATCACCCCCACCCCGCCCCCGCCCCTCCCGTCGGGCCACCCCGCCCCCACCCGCACCGCCCCCGACACCCCCGCCGCCACCGCGCTGCTCCTGGCGGCCCCCTGAGTCGCCCCGGACCGGCCCGCCCGCCGATGTCAGCCCCCTCGGGCAGGCTGTCCCCATGCGCGCACCCCGGGTCCAGTGCCCCGCCTGCGGCCGAGCGGTCGCCCTGATGCCCACCCGCCGGGCCGGCTACGGCGTCATCCACGACCACAAGCGGGACCGCCGCGCCCTCGTCCTCTGCGAGGCGAGCATGCGTCCGCTTCCGCTCGCCCAGGCCACCGCCTGGCAGGACGCGCTCCCCGGAGTCGCCCCCGCGCCGGCGGCACCCACGCTCTTCTGACGCCCCGGCAAACCCCCGAGCCGGACCGGCGCGCGTGGGAGCCCACAAACAGAACCGGCCCCGAACCGCGTTTCCGCAGTTCAGGGCCGGTCTGGTAATCCAGTGGCTGGTGCAGGGTTCGAACCTGCGTAGCTTACGCGGCAGATTTACAGTCTGCTCCCTTTGGCCGCTCGGGCAACCAGCCAGGATTGGTGTCCCCCGGGGGCTTGCCCCGTTCGACTCCGTAAACGATACCCGATGCCGGGGGGTGCTTCGCCACTTTGTCGGTCACGTGATGATCAAGGGACGTGGCGTGGCTGTCGGGGGCGGGTGCGGGGTGGTGCTGGATAGGCTGGGGCAGCGGGCGTCCGGTGGGACGGGCCGTGTCAGTGAAGCCAGAGCATCAAGGAGACCAACACCCATGGCCGACTCCAGTTTCGACATCGTCTCGAAGGTCGAGTGGCAGGAGGTCGACAACGCGATCAACCAGACCTCCCGTGAGATCGCCACCCGCTTCGACTTCAAGAACGTCGGCGCCGAGATCAGCCGCTCCGGCGAAACGATCGAGATGAAGGCCAGCGGCGAGGAGCGGGTGAAGGCCATTCTGGACGTGCTGCAGAGCAAGTTCATCAAGCGTGGCCTGTCGCTGAAGGCGCTGGACGCCAAGGAGCCGCAGCTGTCCGGCAAGGAGTACAAGATCTTCGCGGACGTGAAGGAGGGCATCTCCCAGGACGATGCCAAGAAGGTCGCGAAGATCATCCGCGACGAGGGCCCGAAGGGCGTGAAGGCCCAGGTCCAGGGTGACGAGCTCCGTGTGACCTCGAAGAGCCGCGACGACCTGCAGACCGTCCAGGCCCTGCTCAAGGGCAAGGACCTCGACTTCGCGCTGCAGTACGTGAACTACCGCTGACCCCGCGGGGTGTGCGTGGAGAGGCCCCGGTCCCGGGTTCGGGACCGGGGCCTCTGCTGTCGGCCGGACGCGGGTCAGCCGACGGTGGGGCGGGCCCGCAGGGCGGCCGCGGCGTCCGTGAGGGACCGGCTCTGCACCTTGAGCGAGGCCAACTGCTCCGAGAGGGCCGGGGCGGTGCCGCCGGGGACGGCCGGCGGGGCCGGGACGGTCACCGGCGGCGTCGGCAGCTGGCCGAGCAGCCCCTGCACGATGGTCTGCAGGGAGGCGAGCAGCTGCTGGAGGCCGAGGTCCGGCAGGGCGGACAGCAGGGACGGGATCAGCCCGGTGACGGTGCCGACCAGGTCACCGACCGTTCCGAGCACCGCGCCCGGGTCGGGGACGGCGGACAGGTCGGGGGCGGCCGGCGCGGCGGGGAGGCCGGGCACCGGCGCACTGACCGGGGGAACCGCGACGGGCAGCGGCGCGTCGGCGGCCGGACGCGCGGGGGCCGCCGGGGCGGCGACGGCCGCCGGGAAGCCCGGCAGGCCCGGGACGATGGCGGAGAAGGGGAACGTTCGGGGGGCCGCGGCTTCTTGGCCGGCGGCGGTGGCGGACGCCGTGGCGACCGGGGTCAGCACAATGGCTGCGGTCAGCGCGGCGGCCATCCAGGTGGCACGCATGGGTGTTGCTTCCTCTCGATGCGAGTCAGGCGAGATGCCTGATTCACACGTTGGGGCAAGGCAGTTGACCCAGCCACCGCACGTACGCCGAACGGTTCACGCCCCGTCGGGGGCGGCCCAGCGGTCCGTCGTGCGGTGGGCGGGCAGGCCCACCGCCTCGAACTCGTCGAGGTGGTGGGCGTCCACGACCCGGGCGCCGATCCGCCGCAGGGCGCGGGAGATCGGACTGCCCTCGGGCGGGCTGGGCTCGAACTCGCCGCTGACCAGCGGACCGAGGTCGAGCCGGCCGTCGGCCCAGACGGCGGCGCGCTGGGTGCCGCTGCCGCCGAAGTAGTCGGCCTCGACGCAGGCGATCGGACCGGCCTTGGACCAGGCGGCGAGCCGGCGTTCGAGGCCGTCCGGGAACCAGTCGAAACCGGACGCGCCGCCGAACCCCGGTTCACCGCGGCCGAACTGGAGCGCGGACAGGAAGGCGGGGGTGGCCGGTATCAGGGCCAGCCCCTGGGCCAGCGGCCTGAGATGGGCGGCCGGGACCTCGGCGGCGGCCACCGCGAGCAGCTCCGCCGAACCGATCAGCGCCTGAAGTTCGTACGACATTCAGTCATCCTGAACCACCGCACTGACACCGCGCCCGGCATTTACCATTCCGTACCCGGACGGGTACCAGCGGACGGCGCGGGTCCGCACCCGGGCGGCCCCGGAGCGGCCCCGGAGCGGGTCTCACCCGGCCGCGGCGCCGTCCGGGAGGGGCCCGCCCGGCCCGTCGGCCCCGCCGCGCAGGCCGTAGAGCAGGGTGAAGACGGTGATGTCCACCGCGTCCTCCGCGTCGCTCACTCCATCCTCGTTCAACTCGTCGAACACTGCGGCGAGTTGACTGCGCAGTCGGATCAGCCTGGCCGGGCTGACCCGCAGCGTCGAGTGGGCGAACAGACCGGGCGGGCCGCCCGAACCGTCCTTCGGGGCGCTGAAGTCGATCCGGCCGGCGAGCAGTTGGGCACCGAAGTCACTACGGACGCTGTCGATGGCGGCGAACATCGCGTCGTACGCCTCGGAGCGGGCCGGGGAGTCCGCGGAGAAGATCTCCGGGGAGAGCCGCACCGACTCCTGCGCGGCGGCGTAGCGGCTCTCGACGATGCCGGAGACGAGCCGGGTGCCGGCGACCCGGATCAGCCCGGCCTTCTCCAGCTGCTTGATGTGGCGGTACAGCTTGGTCTGCGGCTCGCCGAGGGCAGCCGCGATCTCCTTGGCGGTGAGCGGTCCGCCGCCCGCCGCCCCCATCAGGGACCCGAGGATGGACAGCCGCAGCGGGTCGGCCAGCGCCTTCAGCGTGGCCGCGTCGTCGACCCGGCGTTCCCTGACCCACTCCCCGACGGACGGCCCCCCGGGGGATTCGTCGGTTCGACCGGACTCCTGCTCAGCGTTTTCCACCACGCCCCCACCCTGGCAGATCGGGACTCGGTCCGGCAATCACCCTTGCACCAACACTCATTCATGCGCAACCATTCACGAAGCCGTAAATGGTTGCGCGAACGCAAGGGGTGGACATGGCAAGGAACACGGCACCGACACCGGCGGGGGCGCCACCGAAGCCGCCCGCGACGGACACGGCGGCGACCGGTACCGCGGCGACCGGCACGACGGCGACCGGCACCGCGGCGACGGGCCCGGCCGCGCCGAAGCCGGTACCGCTGCGCCGCAACCGGCGCTTCCAGACGCTCTGGGCCGGTCAGGCCTCGGCGACCCTCGGCCTGCAGATCACCGACACCGCCTACCCGCTGCTGCTGCTCGCGCTCACCGGGTCGTCCACCCTCGCCGGCGCCTTCGGCGCCCTGCAGATCGGCACGGCCGTGCTGTGCGGCGTCCACGGTGGCTCGATCGCCGACCGGTACGACCGCCGCCGGATCCTCATCGCCGCGGACTCCGCCCGGCTGCTCGCCTCCGCGAGCGTCCCGGCGGCGATGGCCTTCGACCGGCTCACCGTGCTCCACGCGCTGCTGGTCGCCGTCGTGGTCGGCGCCACCATCGCGTACAGCGGGCCGGTCCGGCTGATGGCGGTGCGCTCGGTCGTCCCGCCCGAGCAACTGCGCCAGGCGCTGGCCCAGGACGAGGCGCGGATGAGCGGCGCCGGGCTGATCGGGCCGCCGCTGGCCGGGTACCTGTTCGGCGTCGGCCGGGCGGCGCCCTTCCTCGGCACGGCCGTCGCCTCGGCCCTGTCGCTGGCCGCCGCGCTGACGGTGCGCTTCCCCGGTCGGCCCCAGGACCCGACGGGCCGGCCCCAGCACCCGACGGACCGGCCCCAGCACCCGGCCGACCGGCCCGCGGCCACCGGCGACGACCGTCCGGCGGGCGACGGCGGCGCGTTGGCCGGCTACCGGCACCTGCTCGCCGACCCCCTGCTGCGGCCCACCCTCGCCGTCGTCCTGGTGACCAACCTGGCGGGCGCCGCGATGCTGCTGCCGGTGATGGTGCTGCTGCGCGGCAACGGCGCGTCGAGCGGCGGGATCGGCCTGGCCCTGGCCGGCGAGGCGGTCGGGGCCCTGGCGGGCGCCCTCCTGGTCTCCCGGCTGCACCGGCTCGCCGGGCCCGGGGTACTGCTGCTCGCGGTGGCCTGGCTCTGCGTCCCGGTCACCCTGGTGCCGCTGCTGCCGGGCGGTCCGGCGGTCGTCTTCGCCGGCCTCTTCGTGGTCGGCCTGGGGGTGCCGACACTGCGGGTGATGATCGACATCCTGGTGTTCCGCCAGGTCGAGGACGCGCTCCGCGGGCGGGTGATCGCCGCGACCATGACGCTCTTCACCCTCGGCATGCCCGCCGGGATGCTCGGCAGCGGCCTGTTGCTCGACCACCTCTCCCCCGGTGCGGCACTGGCCGCGATCGCCGGGCTGCTCACCGCCGCCCTGCTGCCCGCGACGGCCGGCCGGACACTGCGCCGCTCGGCCTGGCCGGTGGCGGCCCGACCGGACGCGGGCTGAGCCCCGCGCGCCCCACCCGACGCGAGCCGGCGCCCGGAGCGACCCACCGCCCGGACCGACCCACGCCCCCGGACCGAACCGCCCCCGCGCGGCCCAAACCCCCGACGCGCACCCCCGGCAGTCGATCACCCGGGCGGACGCACGCCGCATGCGACGCCCCCGGCAACCGGGTGAACTGGCCGGGTACGGCCCTGCCCCGGGGCACTCCCGGACCGAACGCACCCAGGGCCGCATCCGAGGAGGACGCATGAGCTCGATGGAGGCACCCTCACCCGGCCGGGGAAGCCCGGGGACGGACGCCGCCCGCAAGGCCGGTGGCTCGGTCGCGGCGCGGATGGCCGGCGCACCGCGGATGTCCTGGCTGACCCTGGCGCTGATGACGACCAGCTCCGTGGCCAGCCTCCGGGCCGCCCCGACCATGGCGGTGTACGGCCTGGCCTGCGTCTTCCTCTACCTCGTCCCCGCGATCGTCTTCCTGCTGCCGACCGCGCTGGTCTCCGCCGAGCTGGCGTCCGGCTGGGAGGGCGGGGTCTACCGCTGGGTGTCGGAGGGCCTGTCGAAGCCGCTCGGCTTCCTCGCGGTCTGGTGCCAGTTCGCGATGACGATCTTCTACTACCCGTCCCTGCTCGCGTACGTGGCCTCGACCATCGCCTACGTGGTCAACCCGGCGCTGGCCAGCAACGGCCCGTACACCGCCGTGGTGATCATGGTCCTGTACTGGAGCGGCGTCTGGGTCTCCTCGCGCGGCACCAAGGCCGTGGCCGGTCTCTCCTCCTGGGGCCTGGTGATCGGCACCCTGGTCCCCGGCACGCTGCTGGTGGTGCTCGGCGCGGTCTTCCTCGGCCAGGGCAACGGCTCGGCGGCCCCGATGAACGCCGCGCACCTGTTCCCGCAGTGGACCGGCCTGGCCAGCCTGGTGCTGATCGTCAACAACTTCCTCAGCTACTCCGGCATGGAGATGAACGCGGTGCACGTCTCCTCGCTGCGCGACCCGGCCCGCGAGTTCCCGCGGTCGATGTTCACGGCCTCCGGGATGGTGCTGCTGATCTTCATCCTGCCCGCGCTGGCGATCAGCTGGGTGGTGCCGTCCAGCGAGCTGAGCCTGACGGCCGGCGTGATGCAGGCCTTCGACGCCTTCTTCCAGTACTTCCACATCGGCTGGCTCACCCCGGTGATCGCGGTGGCTCTGGTGGCCGCCGCCCTCGGCGGCATGCTGACCTGGCTGGCCGGGCCCTCCAAGGGGCTGCTGATGATCTCCCGGCAGGAGGGCTACCTCCCGCCGTTCCTGCAACGGCTGAACAAGGAGGGCATCCAGCAGAACCTGCTGGTCACCCAGGGTGTGGTCACCACGGTCATCGCCCTCGCGTACGCGCTGATCCCGAACGTCTCCAGCGCCTACTGGATCTTCTCCGTGATCACCACGCAGGTGTACCTGATCGTCTACCTGCTGATGTTCCTCGCGGCGATCCGGCTGCGCCGCACCCAGCCGGACCACCCGCGCGGCTACCGCGCCCCGGCGCTGGTCCCGGTGTGCGTGACCGGCTTCCTGGCCTCGGCGGCGGCGATGGCGATCGGCTTCGTGCCGTCCTCGCAGTTCGGCAGCGGCAGCGTCTGGTCGTACGTCGCGATCGTCGCCGGCGGCCTGGTGCTGCTCGGCCTGGTGATCCCCTACCTGTTCCTGCGACTGCGCAAGCCCTCCTGGCGCTCCCCCGAGGCCCAGGCCGAGCTGGCCGCGCAGGAGGCCGCGGAGCAGCGCGACGGCACCGGAGGTGCCCGATGAGCGGCACGATGATGGCCTCCCGCCACCGCTGGATCTACGTGGGCGCGATCGTCCTGCTGGTCGGGATGCTGATCACCGGCCTGCTGACGTACTCCCAGCTGCACAACACCAACAAGGCCAACGACAAGGCCAAGCAGCTCTCCTCGGCGCTGGGGGCGGCCGGCTACCCGGTGCCCAGCCAGAGCCAGATCGTGCACACCCTGGGCGAGGACGGCGGCGCCGTCTGCGAGAACCCGGCGAACGCGCTGACCCAGGCGCAGTGGACGTACGGAATGTCCAACGGCGCGGGCGGGCCCGGGCAGCGGCCGGTGCTGTCCGACCGCGAGGTGGTGCTCGCGGAGACGATCGTGCTCTCGGTGTACTGCCCGGACAAGCTGGCCGACATCAAGGAGAAGATCGACGACCTCAAGCTCCACGACACCGTCCGGAACTGACGCCCCGCCCCGCCCGGCCGCCCCGCCGCGGCCCGGCCCACACCCCCGCGCGTCACCCACACCCCCACGTCCCGTCACCCCCCTCGACCCCAGCCGAACGATCGATCGCCCAGGAGTCGTACCCATGACCGACGAACTCGCCCGCCGGATCGCCGCCCTGATGCCCCGGGCCAAGGCCGACCTGGCCGAGCTGGTCGCCATCCCGTCCGTCGCCGACCCCCGCCAGTACCCGCCGGAGAAGTGCCGCGAGGCCGCCGAGTGGGTCGCCGCCGCCTTCACCCAGGCCGGGCTGCGCGACGTCCACCTGGAGGAGACCCCGGACGGCAGCCACGCCGTGATCGGCCACCGCCCGCCGCCGCCCGGCGCGCCGACCGTCCTGCTCTACTGCCACTACGACGTCCAGCCCCCGTTGGACGACGCCGCCTGGACCTCCCCGCCGTTCGAGCTCACCGAGCGCGACGGCCGGTGGTACGGGCGCGGCACCGCCGACTGCAAGGGCAACATCGTCATGCACCTCACCGCGCTGCGGGCGCTCGGTGACGACCTCCCGGTCGGCATCAAGTTCGTCGCCGAGGGTTCGGAGGAGCAGGGCACCGGCGGGCTGGAGGCCTACGTGCCCCCGCACGCGGGCGAGTTGCACTCCGACGCGCTGCTGGTCTGCGACACCGGGAACGCCGCCGTCGGCGTGCCCACCGCCACCACCTCGCTGCGCGGGGTCACCAATGTGGTGATCAGCGTCTCGACGCTCGCCGGTGACATGCACTCCGGGATGTTCGGCGGCGCCGCCCCCGACGCCCTGGCCGCGCTGATCCGCGCCCTCGACTCGCTGCGCGACGCCGACGGCGGCACCCGGATCGACGGGCTGGACTGCACCGGCCGCTGGAGCGGGGTCGGCTACGACGAGCAGCAGTTCCGCACCGACGCCGGGGTCCTGGAGGGCGTCCGGCTGACCGGTTCCGGCACCGTCGCCGACCGGCTCTGGGCCAGGCCCGCCGTCACCGTGCTCGGCATCGACTGCCCTCCGGTGGTCGGCTCGGCCGCCGCCGTCCCGGCCACCGCCCGCGCCCGGGTCAGCCTGCGGGTGCCACCCGGCACCGACGCGCGGACCGCCCAGGACGCGCTCACCGCGCACCTGCGGGCCGCCGTGCCGTGGGGCGCGCGGGTCGCGGTCGAGCCGGAGAGCGTCGGCTCGCCGTTCCAGGCCTCCACCGGCGGGCCGGCGTACGCGGCGCTCGACAAGGCCATGCAGGAGGTCTACGGCAAGCCGATCTCCTTCCTCGGCCAGGGCGGCTCGATCCCGCTCTGCAACGTGTTCGCCCGCACCTACCCGGAGGCCGAGATCATCCTGATGGGCGTCGAGGAGCCGCGCTGCCTGATCCACGCGCCCAACGAGAGCGTCGACCCCGGCGAGATCGAGCACATGGCCCATGTCGAGGCGCTGTTCCTGCGGCACTACGCCGACTCCGCCCGGACGTGATGGAGTTCGGGACACGCGACAGCGGCCCGCGCCCGGCGGCCGGCCCGACCCGGACGGCCGCCGGACCGGGACCGATTCCGGTACGGGACAGACGCAGAGAGGACCCCTCATGCCACGACCGTTCACCACCGAGGACTACGCCGCCCGGATGGCCCGGGCCACCGCCGCCGCGGCCGCCGCCGGGCTCAGCGGCCTGGTCGTCGCCCCCGGCCCCGACCTGGTCTACCTCTGCGGCTACCAGCCGACCGCGATCACCGAGCGGCTGACCGCGCTGCTGCTCACCGACGGGAACGAACCCGCCCTGATCGTCCCCAAGTTGGAGCGCCCGGACGCCGAACGGGCCACCGGCGCCCCCGGCCTGCGGCTGCTCGACTGGACCGACGGCGAGAGCCCGTACGCCACCGCCGTCCCGCTGCTGGACCCCGCCGGCCGCTACGGCGTCTCGGACAACGCCTGGGCCATGCACCTGCTCGGCCTCCAGGCCGCCCTGCCGGGCACCGGCTGGACCTCGCTCACCGAGGCGCTGCCGATGCTCCGCGCGGTCAAGGGCCCCGACGAGCTGGAGCGGCTGGCCGCGGCCGGCGGCGCCGCCGACGCCGCCTACCGGGGCATCCTGGAGGTGCGGTTCGCCGGGCGGCCGGAGACCGACGTGGCCGCCGACCTCAGCGCCCTGCTGATCCAGTACGGCCACAGCCAGGTCGACTTCACCGTGGTCGGCTCCGGCCCGAACGGCGCCAACCCGCACCACGAGGCGGGCGAGCGGGTCATCCGGCCCGGCGACACCGTCGTCCTGGACTTCGGCGGTCTCAAGGACGGCTACGGCTCCGACACCACCCGGACCGTGCACGTCGGCCCGGACGTCCCCGCCGAGGTGCAGAAGGTGCACGACGTGGTCCGCGAGGCGCAGCAGACCGCGTTCGAGGCCGTCCGGCCCGGGGTCACCTGCCAGGACATCGACCGGATCGCCCGCCGGGTGATCACGGAGGCCGGGTACGGCGAGTACTTCATCCACCGCACCGGGCACGGCATCGGCATCACCACGCACGAGCCGCCCTACCTGGTCGAGGGCGAGGAGCAGCCGCTCGTCCCCGGGATGTGCTTCTCGATCGAGCCCGGGGTCTACCTGCCCGGCCGGTTCGGGGTGCGGATCGAGGACATCGTGACGGTGACCGAGCAGGGCGGGCGGCGACTGAACAACACGCCCCACGAGTTGGGTTCCGTCTCCTAGGTCCGGTGCCGGCCGGTCCCGGCCCCGCTCCCGCACCCGCCGCGCGTTCCGCTGTCCGGTGTCTTTCTGAGTCTTTGCTGGACGACAGGCCGTTCGCGTGAAGAGTTCTCAAAGAATGCCTTGCTAGCTTCGGCTGGCATGACCAAACTGCTCCGCCCGGCGCCGCCCCCACCCGCGAGCGCCGGGCGGCTGCGTCCGGTGACCCGGCCGCTGCCCGGAGCGCCTGCCGGCGCACTGGCCCGGCTGCGACTGCTGGCGTGGCCCACCTATGTCGTCGCCCTGCTCTGGTACGTGCGTGCCTACGGCCTGCCGTACTCCAACGACGTGGTCTTCTGCTGGTTGATCGGCGCCCTGCTGGCCGCCGCCGTGCACAGTGGCCACGGGCCGCGCGGCTTCCTGCTGGTGCTGCGCGACTGGGTGCCGGTGATGGCCGTCGTCTGGGCGTACTCGCTGCTGCGCGGGTACGGCGCGCACACCCCGTGGGCCCCGCACTGGCGACCGCAGCTGCGGGCCGACGAACTGCTCGGCTTCGGTGAGACCCTGACGGTCCGGCTGCAGTACGGGCTGTACACCCCCGGTTCGCCGCACTGGTACGACTACGCGGCGGTCGCCGTCTACATGTCGCACTTCTTCATGATCTTCGTGGTGCTGGCCGTGCTCTGGCGGCGCCGCCACGACCGCTTCCGGCACCTGCTCACCTGCTACCTCGTACTGACCTTCGCCGGCTTCGTGACGTACATCCTCTTCCCGGCCGACCCGCCGTGGCTCACCGCGCAGGAGGGCCACATGCCGGCGCTCACCCGGGTGGTGTCGGACGTGCTGACCCAGAGCGGGCTGCCGCGGGCCGGATCGGTCTTCGAGAACGGCAGCCGGTTCGCCAACGACGTCGCCGCGATGCCGTCGTTGCACTCCGCCTATCCGGCGATGCTGCTGTTCTTCTTCTGGCCGACGGCCGCCCGGTGGCTCCGGGTGCTGCTGGTCGGGTACCCGCTCGCGATGGCGTTCGCCCTGGTCTACGGGGCGGAGCACTTCATCGTCGACGTCTTCGCGGGCTGGGCGTACGCGGCGGTGGTGGTCTACGGCGTGGCCCGGCTGCGCGAGCGGCGCCGGACCAGGCTGCTGGCGGCGGCCGCGCCCGGGTAGCCGGGGCGCCCGGCCGGGAAGGCCGGTGCGGGCCGCCACACCGGTACCGGGACCACCCCCGTACCGGACCGGCGGGCGGCACCGGCAGACTGGGGCGGGTGACCGAGACGCCCATGAAGCCCACCCCGGACCAGCTGCTCGCCGCCCGCGACAGCACCATCGCGGACATCGTCGCCCCCGGGCTGCGGGTGCTGTTCTGCGGCATCAATCCCGGCCTCTGGTCGGGTGCCACCGGCCATCACTTCGCCCGGCCGGGCAACCGGTTCTGGCCCGCCCTGTACCGCTCCGGCTTCACCCCGCGACTGTTCCGCCCGGACGAGCAGGGCGAGCTGCCCGACCTCGGCCTCGGCATCACCAACGTCGCCCCGCGCGCCACCGCCAAGGCGGACGAGCTCACCTCCGACGAACTGCGCGAGGGCGGCGAGGCGCTCACCGCGCGCGTCCTGGCGCTGCGCCCGCGGGCCTTGGCCGTGCTCGGCATCGGCGCCTACCGGACGGCCTTCGGACGACGGACGGCGGCGGTCGGCCGGCAGCCGGAGGGCCTGGGGGAGACCGAGGTCTGGGTGCTGCCCAACCCGAGCGGACTCAACGCCCACTACACCCTGGACGCACTGGCAGGGGAGTTCCGGCAGCTGCGGGAGGCCCTGGAGAGGACCTAGACCGACGGGCGACGGAGGACGGGCGACGGGCGACGGGCGACGGGTCAGCGCCCGCCGAACCGCTCGTCCGTCGACACGACCTCGCGCCCCAGCGGCATCAGCGAGATCGGGATCATCTTCAGGTTGGCCCAGCCGAACGGGATCCCGATGATCGACAGGAACAGCGGAATGCTGGTCGCGATGTGCGCCAGCGCCAGCCACCACCCGGCGAACACCAGCCAGATCACGTTGCCGACGCAGGACGGCGCCCCGGCGTCCGGCTTCTCCACCGTCGTCCGCCCGAACGGCCAGATCACGAAGCCGGCGATCCGGAACGAGGCGATGCCGAAGGGGATCGTTTCCCGGTGATCAGCTTCGCGCAGCAAGCCCGCTGCGGTTCCGGCTCTCGGTCAGCGCAACCTCGGAACAGCGCTATCTCCGGTAAGTCGGATGCCGGGGCTCCCGGCATCGGCGCACGCCTTGCCACGAGCCCCGGCTCAGCGACCGCCGAACTTCTCGTCGGTGGAGACGACCTCGCGGCCCAGCGGCACGAGGGAGATCGGGATCATCTTCAGATTCGCCCAGCCGAACGGAATGCCGATGATCGACAGGAACAGCGGGATGCTGGTCACGATGTGGGCCAGCGCCAGCCACCAGCCGGCGAAGATGAACCAGATCACGTTGCCGATGAAGGACGGCGCACCGGCATCCGGCTTCTCCACTGTCGTCCGCCCGAACGGCCACAGGACGTAACCGGCGATCCGGAAGGCCGCAACACCAAATGGAATGGTGATAATAAGGACACAACAGATGATTCCGGCGATCACATATCCGATGGCCATCCAGATGCCGCAGAAGAGTAGCCAGAGCACGTTGAGGACAAAACCAAGCACCTTCATGCTCCCAGCCTCGCATGGTCTACCTTCGGCGTCTCGCGGCCGGACCCAACCGCCTCACGGACGCTGTCGGCGCTCGAGTGGCACGAATGACGAGCAGCATCCTCCGGCTGCACCGGAGCCCTCGGCTCCGAAGATGGCAAGGCGCCGATCTGGCTGATCGACGACGGGCTCGCTCCATCTCCAGGTGGTAGCTGTCTGGGGGAAACGGTGGCGCGACAGGGCGCCTATTTGGCTCAATGGGTCCGTGGAGATCGGTGAGAACTGGGCCTATCGCGCCCAGCCCAAGATGCTTGGCGGCGCGGTCCGCCGCGTAGAGATCGTCCGAGACGGCGGCCCGCGTCGGTCAGCTCAGGTGCACGTCCGGTTCCTCGATGGGGAGGAAGCCGGTCTGCAGGAGTGGGTGGCGCAGGCATCACTGGTCGCCCGGTGGGTTGACGTGGAGGTCTTCCGTGCTGACGACGCCGCGGAAGTGAGGCTGACGGAAGCGTCCCGGCAGGTGCGCAAGAGCGCCGAGTTCGAGGCGGCCCGGACGGTCCTGGGGTTCGTCCGCCCGAGGAGCCAGATCCGGCTGCGCAAGGGTGTGGCTGACGCCGGCGTGGTGGAGCTGGCCGATCTCGATGCCACGGCGCGTCGCCTGGGCCTTGATCCGGCCGAGCTGCGCGCTGATCCGATGGTCTACGAGAACCGGTCCGGGCTGTGCCTGGCGGGCTGGCCAGTCGTCGAGCAGATCGCCCGGCGCGCCGCGGAGGCGCTGGCCGAGGAAATCCTGCCGGAGGTCGACCGCCGGCAGGAATCCGTGGACCGCGAGCGGGCCCTTCCGTCATGGCACTCCTGGGAACGCCGCCGGGATGACGGGAAGCTGAAGGCCGAGGACGACGCCCTCCGCACGATCCGCGAGTGGTGCGGCCAGGAGCGGGTGGACCGCTATGACGAGCTGCTCGCGCTTCGCGATGAGGTGGAGCGGCTGAACACCCTGATCGAGCGAGCCGTGAAGGCGTTGCGCGAGCGCGGGCACGGCGTCATCGCCTCCGCCATTGAGCGCGACCTTGGGGTCCGTGTTTCCAACCTTGGTCCCGAGGTGAGGCGCTGAGGTCGCGCCAGGGGTCTGCCTGGCGGGGTGGTTGGGCGGGCTCGGCCAGCGGCGCCTCCTTGACGGGTCGGTTCGGGCTCCAGCCGTTGAGGAAGGGGCGCAGAGCCTCGTCAGTGGGTTCGGTCTCGAAGTCCTCGACGCCGAGCCCGCGGCCGGGGGATGTCGGGTCGATCCGGTCGGCCTCTTCCTGGCCCCACTTGGCCCACTGGAGGAGGCGCTCGGCCTCCGTGGCAGACGTGGCACGGGATACGGATTCCTCCAGCTCCGCGCAGAACCGACGGATCTCAGCCGCAGTGCGCCACCGGTCCAGGGCCGCCCCGAAGGTCTCCGCCCGCTCAGCCTCGGCAGCGTGGATCTTGGCGACGGCGACGGCTTTCTCCCACGTCCGCTGCTTGCGCTCCTTCTCCTCGGCCTCCAGTCGTCGCCGCTCGGCCTCCGCTCGGTCCCGCTCCTCCTTGAGCCGTCGTTGCTCGGCCTCGTACGCCAGACGGCGCTTCTCCTGCTCCTCAGCACGTGTCCGCAGGGCCCGGAAGGCAGCGCCGATCTGTTCCTCCAGCTGCTGGCTGGGTGTGTCGCGGCACTCCTTCTTCCAGGCGCTGGCGTGGTTGTGGCCGTAGGGGTGAGGTTCGACCAGGTAAAGATCGAGCTCGCCGGACGGCTCGGATCGATGAGCAGGCGTGACCCGCTGCCAGTCGTACGTCTTTCGCCGCCCCTTGGAGGCAGGCACGTACTTGACTTGCCTCTGCCGTTCCTTGAAGCCGATCTCCCATGTCTTGCCGTGGACATTGAGCAGCGGCCTGACCTGGCGCCGCTTCTTCAAGATCGCCACGTCCCCGTGCCTCGACAGGGCTTCCTCAGCGATCAGACGGACGATCGACAGCACTCGCGGGAGCACGTCCTCGGAGATCTCGAACGCACTGTGGTCGGCTTTGATCGCAGCGATGATGTCGTCAACGTCGGTGATGACCCTGCTTCGCTGCAGGCGGATCCGGTTCCACTCGGTCTCGTCGAGCCCGTTGGTCCGCAGCAGGCCGAGGAAGAAATCGCCCTTCTCCCGTCCGCTGTACTTCAGCTGGTAACCGTCCGGCGCATATTCGCGGGCGGCATCGAAGGCCCGCCGCAACCGCGCCCGTTCCTCGGGCGGCGGATCCGAGATACGCAGGATGCGCCCTGCCTGCTGAACTTGCTCGATCAATGCCGGGCCAGTTACTGAGCGGGGAGGCGGAAGCAGGTGAGCTGGGCGGGTAGGAGTCGGCTGCTTCGGGCTCACCGCCCCTTCGTCCGGCTGGGTGTCCTGCCGGATGACCTTCGCAGCGGGTTCCCGAACTCGGCCCCGCCCCGCAGACCGACCGACTTTCTTGGCCGGCTGGTCCGGGTGATGGCCGTGCTCCAGATAGAAGCGTCCGACGTCGGTGATCTCCGCCAGCCACTTCTTGTCAGCGGCCTTCGGCATGAGGACGAGGCCCCGGTCCTTCAGTGCCCGTGCCGTGTGGGCGAGTGCAGGTTCGCCCGAGGTGACGGGGTTGGCGCCCTCACCGATACGAGTCAGGAGTGCGAGCTGACGCTCGTTGAGAGGAGTCCAGCGGTGCATACCGCCGTCGTATCCCCTCGCTCCTGTCCAGCACAAGCCAATTGATCAAACCCATTGGCGGAAACCCCGCTGGCGCCGGCACCGATGGTGGCGCGCGATGGCCCACACTCCGAATCAGCGACGCTTGATCTTCCGCAGCACCCTCTGCTCCGGCAGGTACTCATCCGGCAGGCTGCGATCACTGCGCAGAACTCCGAGCACCGGCCGCCCTGCCTCACGGCTGAAGTAGTCGTCGATCCCGACTCGCGTGATGCGGGCCGTCCGATAGTTGCCGTACGTCGACTCGATCAGGATCGTGTCGCCTTCGCGGAGCTCACTCGCCGGCACGCTCTCCGTGTTCCGAAGTACTGGCGCATTTCGCTGGTCCCGCTCAAGCTGCCGCTCCTGAAGTACGGCCTCCATCGCTTCGGTCCCCCGGCGAAGCTGGTCCAGGACGTTGCGCTCGTCCTCAATGGCTCGACGGGCCTCGGCGACCAGCATCTCGATCGTGGTTGGTTCCGGCCAGCCAGCCGGACGGCTGGGGTTTCCGAGCTCCCGCTCTAGGTGATCAACGACAGAGGCCATGAGGTCAAGGCGATCATCTTCGCGACTCATGCCGAAGAGTCTGCCCGACGCGCGGCCCGGATTGCCAAAGGCCAAGGGCGGCGACCCCGTGGAACAGGACACCGCGACCACGCTCTACCAGGTCACCATGGACTACGGCGCTCCGGTGTGGACCTTCTGCAACGTGCCGCGCGCCTTCGACGGGGACGGCGCAGGCCGGCTGGGGTCCAAGTACACCCGTTGGGATGCGAAGCCCTCCGTCTTTTCCGACCAAAAGGAGGAGCGACGCAAGGGCGAGATGCCCCAGAACTGGTACTCCCTGACGGCCAACGAAATCTACCCGCTCGCATGTGCGGAGGGTGTCTCCGAAGAGGCTCTCGCCATCTCCACGGCGAAGCTCTCCCACCAAGTCCAGTTCTGGGACGGACGCTCCCGCTTCCCCCTCCCCCTTCACGCCGCGAAGCAGATGGACCTCGCCCCCCGCAGTACCGGCGCACCGCCGCGCCGGAGGAGAAGCCACTCGCGGAACCCGGTGCCGAGGACGCATCGGCTGAAGAAGCTGAGGATTACAGGGAGTAGGACCAGATGCGGTGGCCTGTGGGCGCAGTATCGCGAAGCCCTGCGGAACTGCCCCCACGGCTGGTCTAACGGCCCTCGCTACCTCATTGATCCACTCAAGCGAGTCGTCACGGTCAGCCTTGAGTAGATGAAGGTCGTCGACGCGATTCCGTCACTCGACGTCACAGGCGTGATGCGGTGCTCGTGCGGTGAGACAGAGTTCGCCTAGAGCGTCGGCACATCATTCCGAGAGGACCTCGCCTCGGCGAGGTCCTCTCCATCCACTGACAGAGGAACGTCCCGGTACAAGATCACGTCGAAGCCCTCTTCCCCATCGACATCCTGACTGTTTCGGAGCTGAAAGCCGAAGCCCAGTGTGCGCGCAGCTTGCACGAGGCCCAACGCTTCCTCGAACGTGCCCGTGTAGAGCTCTCTGATAATCGACGCATTCGCCTCGCCGCCCGGCTCCTCCTTGTGGTTTTCCTGCTTCGCTGCCTCATCTGCCGAGCGCTGTGCAGTAGATGGACTAGTGAGCTTCGCAGTTGGGCCAGGCCCGGCGGCCCGTGGTGATGAGTCACGTGGGGAGATCTGCTCCGCCCTGGATGAGCGTGGGCGCCGGTCTTCATGCGGTTCGAGCACCTGACTTCCCCCCATCCAAGTCGTTCCGCAGATGTGGCACTTCACGTACCACTCGTCGCCTGCTGCGCTGAAGTCAAGAAGCCCGTTCTGACCGGTAGCGGGACACAAGTCCGCCGGATCGATCCGGTTCAATGGCATGGTCTATCCCCCTGGCACGTAGATGGTCAGGCCACGCTGTCGGCGGCGACGGCGGTGGAACGGATCGAGTGGATGGTGGTCACCATGGCGTCCACGTCCGACTCCTGGAAGATCGCTTCAGGACCGGTCGGAGCGATGGCTGTGAAGGGGGACTCATAAAGCGCGGCCACATCGATCGTGCCGTTGCGCGCCAGGTAGTCGATCAGCTCATTGACGAAGCGGAGCTGGTTGGCCGTGAGGGCTTTCCCCTGCTGGAACTCGTCGAAGGCCAATGCTGCGGCGTCCCGCTCCAGGCCAGTCAGGGAGCGCAAGAAAAGGCCGAGACCGCCGTTGGTGTCCTTGGCGTGGTCAATGTCGGCGGTGGTGGCAAGACCGGCCTCGATGAAGATCTCCTCCAGCCCCGACAGGTCTAGGGCGGTGATCTGCTTGTTGCGCCGGATTTTCTGGACGGCGAGCTGGTCCTGGTGTGTGTTGAGGTAGATGCGGACCTTCTGCTCGAAGCGGGTGAGGTCCGTGCCGACCGCCATGCCGTTCAGGGAGGCAGCGGTCAACTCGCCGAGTTCGTCCTCGAAGTCGGTGTAGACAACGTTACGCTTGGTTTTCTCGATCAGGCGGACGAGACCACGCAGGCGGCGGCGCATGGTCTCCAGCATGGGCAGGGTGACGTCCTGCCACCACTCGTCTCCCGCAACTTCGTCGAGCAGGAGCTGTTGGGCCTTGATTGTGGGGATCATCAGCCGGTCGAGCATGGCCGAAGCGATCTCCTGAACCTGGCCCCGCATGCGGGTGAAGCCCGGATCCCCCTCCACGACAGCGAGCTGGAGGCGGAGTGCGAGCAGGTCGAAGCGCTTGGCATCCTCGCCAGCGTCATCCTTCTCGCGGAAGCCTGTCGGGAGCCCGGCCAGGTGGTCGACGACCTGGGAGTGGGCATCCGGTGTGAAGCTGAGCCACACGTCGAAGTCGGTGAACGTATCGACGAACTCACGCTGCGGGCGCACCAGGAAGTTCTCCGGGTTCATTGCTGTGACCTCGTCGTGCAGCCGGGTGGCGAGGTCCCAACGCAGGCCGACCTCAGTGGCCGTGCCGTCAGACTCCGGGCGCATGGCCGGCCCTGAGCCCGAGTCCTGGCCAGACTCCGATGCACCGTCGAGGGCAAGGAGCAGGTCGGCTCGGCGTTCGAAGATCCTCTGGCTGAGCGAGGGAGAGAGCTTGCCTTCGGCACGCATCAGGTTCTGGTTGAAGAACTCGATGTTCTGGCAAAGGTCGAAGACCAGGAAGCCGTCCTTGCTCTTGTTGGAGCCGAAGAGATCGGGCGCGAGGCGAGTGCCGCGGCCGATCATCTGCCAGAACTTGGTCTTGGATCGCACCAGCTTGAAGAAGACAAGGTTGACTACTTCGGGAACGTCGATGCCGGTGTCCAGCATGTCGACGGAGATGGCTATCTGGGGGGCCTTCGAGGAGACGGAGAAATCATCGATCATGCTCTGCGCGTACTCCTTGCGGTAGGTGATGACCTGCGCGAAGGCACCCTTGAGGTGTGGGTAGTTCTTGTCGAAGCGCTCAGCAATGAACTCGGCGTGCGTGTTGTTGGCGGCGAAGATGATGGTCTTGCCGAGAGTGTCACCACCGTCGACCTTGAGGCCGTGGGTCATCAGCACCTGAAGGGCCTTGTCGACGGTGTCATCGTTGAAGAGGTACTTGTTGAGCTCGTCGGTCGTAATCTCGTCGGGGATGTCGCCGTCCTCGCTCCACTCCGTCTCGTCCCACTTCTCCTTGTCCTCGTCGGACAGGTCGTCGTACTTGATCCCGCCGCGCTGGAACTTCAATGGGACTTCGACGGTGCACGGGGCGACCAGGTAACCCTCTGCCACGGCCTCATCCAGGCTGTAGACGTCGGTGGGAACGCCGTCCTCCAGCTCGAAACGGCGGTAGGTGTTACGGTCGATCTCGTCCTTGGGCGTGGCAGTCAAGCCGACCAGCAGCGCGTCGAAGTAGTCGAAGATCGTGCCGTACTTCTGGTAGATCGAGCGGTGTGCCTCGTCGATGACGATCAGGTCGAAGAAGCCAGGACCGAAGAGGCGACGGCCTGCTGCATCGGTCTGGTTGATCAGGTTCATCATCGTCGGGTAGGTCGAGACGAAGACTCGCGCGTTGGGGTCCTTCTCGTTCAGCAGGTCAACAACAGGTGCCCCGCGCAGGTGTTCCTTGAATGCGTTGGTGGCCTGCTTCACCAGCGCCTTACGGTCGGCGAGGAAGAGCACGCGCTTGGCCCAGTTGGCGCGCATCATCAGGTCACTCAGGGCGATCACGGTGCGGGTCTTACCGGAACCGGTCGCCATAACAAGCAGGGCCTGGCGCAGCGAGTCCTTCTCGAACGAGTCGGCGATCCGGCGGATGGCTCGCGCCTGGTAGTGGCGGCCGGCGATCTGCTCGTTGATCGGAAGCTGCGCGAGGACGCGGCGGCTGGCGCGGCGCTGCACCAGTAGACGCAGCTCGTCCTTGGTGTAGAAGCCCTGGACCTCCCGGGGCGGGTAACTCAGGTCATCCCAGAGGTAAGTGTGGTAGCCATTGGTATAGAAGATCACCGGCCGCAGCTTGAACTGCGTCTCCAAGGCGTCCGCATAGACCTTGGCCTGGTGCTTGCCCTGCTTCGGGTCGCGGGTGGTGCGTTTGGCCTCGACGAGGGCGAGGGGCTTCCCGTCGTCGTCCCACAGGACGTAGTCGACCTTGCCCTTTCCGGAGGAGGCGGCCGACTCCGGCAGCCCAGTAACCGAGTACTCACGGTCCTGTGGCTGGTCCAGCGCCCAGCCAGCCTCCTTCAGGAGGAGGTCGATGATCAGGGCCCGGGTCTCGGCCTCGTTGTAGTCGTGGGTGTCCGGGTGGGCCTCGTTCGCTGCCTTGGCTGCCTTGATCTGCGCCCGCAGTTCGACGATCTCGGCGTCGAGGTCCTGGTTCTTCTTCCGCTCGACTGCCAGAGTGGCGTCCTGCGTGCCGTACTTCTCTGCCAATGCCTTCAGCTCGACCTGCTTGGCGATCCGCACCTCGGCCGGGACCGGGCGGGGTATCAGCGCCGTGTCGAACGCAAGGGCAGGTGCGGGGAGGTTGGCCTGGTCGAGCGTGTAGGTGTGGGCCATCCAGTACATGACGTGGAACAGCTCTGCGACCGTGCTCACCGCGTCCTTCGGCGCAACGGGCGTCTTGCGGTGTACGGCGACGTTGCCCTGACGGCGGATCACATCCATCTTCGCCCGAATCGCCGGGCCGGCCGCCCTGACCAGCGTCGGCTCAGCGATTAACGCGGCCAGGTCGGTCTGGTACGGCAGCTTCAGCGCGTCGTCTGCCTCGAACAACCACGTCAGCGCAAGCTCCAGCACCCGCCGCGCGTAGAACGCAGACGCCCGCGGGTCGGCGTGTGCCAGCCGCTCAGCGCGGAGTGCCTCGCTGTGCAACTCTGGCCATTCAGCCTGGAGGAACCCAAAATTGCTCACGCTGGTGACCTTTCGCTGTTGCGGTAGGGATAAGCGGGTGCGGCGTTGCGGCGTGCGTGGTGCGGTAACAATCAGGTGCCCGACGAGGGAGCGTCCGGCCATAGCTCACCGCGGAACCCAAGGTGTTGCAGCGATGCGAAGAGTGTGTCGAGTTCTACGAGGTGTTTCTCGTACAGAGACCTGCGCCGCTCAATCTGCTTCAGATTAGCCGAGAAATTCTTCTGCAACTCGATAGGCGGAGCCAGTAGTGGAAAATTCCTCAATTGCGTGGCATTGATCGAAGCGATCCCAGTCGTCTGCTTTGCCGAGCGCAAGAAGTAGCGCCGACCCCGGTCTGACGCAACAAGCCAATTTAGGAAAACTGGATCGATTCCAGAGTCCTCACGCAGTCGAACGCGAAAAATATGGTTCTGGTGAATACAGTCGGGGATTTCGTTATGCCAAAGCGTTCCACGGCCAAGCTTGTCCGGGTCGCCACCCTCGGTGAGCAGTAGATCATTTTCCAAGAGGCGATAGCGGTCGACCTCATCCTCTGTTGCCTCGATCTCCTTGACTACAGAAAGATCAAGACGCCTCTCTTGGACGTTGACCACCGCCATATAAGGGACGCTGCGCATGGGCCGATCGGCCAACTTGCGACCCTTTGTGATTCCGGACCCAATGAACGCCACTTCGCCCAATGTGCGGGAATCATCCCAGCCGTAATTATTGGCCGCCACGTCGCCGAACATGTCGAAAAAGACGGATCCAGCGAGATCATCAAGAAGGGCGCTGGCCTCGCGGCGCTTGGCGCGCAGCGCGTCCACGCGGTCAAGCACCCGCGCGATGCGACGCTGCCCCTCCAGCGCAATGAGCGGGATCTCAAGGCCAGCGAGAAACGCCTCCGGCACTCGCCTCTGGCCGCCACTACCCGTCATCCGCAACTCGCCCGCAGCTCGAATATGAGGCTGGCGCAGAAAATGCAACATAAACCGATCATCAAATCGCGTACGATCTGGCCGAATTACATGGAACTCAGTCGAACCTGCCCCATGAGGATTCCCAAGGGTCGCCTGCGCAATTTTCCCATTCTCGAAGCACGGCGTGATCTTCGCCACCAGGAGATCACGGTCGGCAAACTGGGTGTAGCCCTTTGATACTTCACCAAACATGCGACTTGACCCGGGCGGCGTGGTTCCACTTTCCGCGTCGATATCAGCCATTCCGAGGAATGACACAGTCGTCTCACTGCCAGGTCGCTCGATCAGGCGAGGATTAATATCAGCCGCCTGGCCAAGGCCAACTGTGGCGAGCTTCATCCCAGAATCCCCTTCAGCTCGCTCATCCCCTGCTGGATCTCCGCCTCGATCCGCGCCAGCTCTTCCATGATGTCGCTCGGAGCGCGGTACTCGACTGCCTCGTGGACGATCTCCTTATATCTGTTAAGGCTCAGATCGTACTCCTGACCGGCAATGTCAGCCCTGGGAACGCAGAAGCTTTGCTCGGTTCGCTCCCGCTCCTGCTCGCTACCATTGCGGCGACGCCAACGGGTCAGCACATCGGGCAGGTTATTCCTCGCGTGCTCATCGTCATTCAGCTCACCATCGGCGACCAGCGGCCCGAGCTTGTCCTCCGCCAGCAATGGCGCGCGCTTGTCGTCGAGGCTCCAACCATCCGCCGTGACCTCGTAGAACCAGACATTGTCCGTGCCGCCGCTGTTGGTCTTAGTGAAGAACAGGATCGCCGTGGAGACCCCCGCATACGGTTTGAAGACACCACCCGGCAGCTTCACCACTGCGTCCAGCTTGTGCCCCTCGACCAGCAGCTTCCGCAGGTCCTTGTGAGCCTTGCTGGACCCGAACAGCACTCCCTCCGGCACGATGACCGCCGCCCGGCCGCCCGGCTTGAGTAGACGGAGGAACAGGGCGAGGAATAGCAGCTCGGTCTTCTTGGTCTTGACGACCTTCTGAAGATCGGTCGCCGTTGCGTCGTAGTCAAGGCTGCCAGCGAAAGGTGGGTTGGCGAGGATAAGCGTGTAGCGGTCGGCCTCGCCCGCCGCGCTCTGGGCGAGCGAGTCACGGTAACGGATGTCGGGGTTCTCGACTGAGTGGAGCAGCATGTTCATGCTGCCGATGCGGAGCATGGTGCTGTCGAAGTCGAAGCCGTGGAACATGCTCTCGTTGAAGTGCTGTCGCTGGGCCGGCTCGAACAGTGCCTCACGGTGCGTGCGCTCGACGTACTCTGCGGAGGCGACCAGGAAGCCGGCCGTGCCGCACGCCGGGTCGCAGATCTCGTCGCCCGGAGCCGGGGCCATCATCTCGACGATCAGCTGGATAATGTGCCTGGGCGTGCGGAACTGGCCGTTCTGTCCGGCAGTAGCGATCTTGCCGAGCATGTACTCGTACAGGTCACCCTTGGTGTCCTTGTCGCCCATGTCGATGTCGTTCAGCATGTCGACGGCCTTGGCGAGCAGGTTCGAGGTGGTGATGGTGAAGCGGGCGTCCTTCATGTGGTGCGCATAGGTGGAGTCATCACCACCCAGCGTGCGCAGCCAGGGAAAGACGCCGTCGCCCACCCGGCTGAGCATGTTCTCGGGGGCCTCGTTCACGAACCGTGACCAGCGCAAGACCTGCGTCTCGTCGGTGTAGATCGGGTTCTCGACCGAGCGTCCCGTGCGGCTGGCCTTGTTCTCCTTGGCCTGCTCCAGCAGGTCAAGGCGCCGGATGAACATCAGGTAGGTGATCTGCTCGATCACCTCCAGCGGGTTGGAGATCCCTCCGGACCAGAAGGCGTCCCACAGTCGGTCGATCTTGCTCTTCAACTCACCCGTAATCACAGGAAGCAGGCTAGCCGAGTCCACCAACATCGTGGCGCCAAGATCCACTAATCGATGGCTGGCCAACCGCCTACAGCTCAGCCGAAGCAGGTGCGGGACCAGCGAGATGGTGTATGGACCCAGCACTGTGCTCGACTACCAAGCCTTCAGGGCATGCCCGACCGGTCAGGTATCCCTCGGCCAGAACAGCCGGACCGGTCTTACCGGATCCAAAGGGCCGCTCGGGTACCTCTCGAACCGACCGCATCGGCGTCTCTGCAACGCTAGCCCTTTGGGTGACGGATAGGTCTTTCGACAGCCCAAGCGGTGCTCGGTACAGCAAGATCGCGCAGGATCTGGCAGTTCTCGGCGAGGCCTTCAGGCTGGGAGAGGTCCAGGAGTGGCGCTTCCTGTCTGCTGGCTTGATGAACGGGAACTGGCGGCTGGATACGGTCAAGGGCTCGTTCGCATTGAAGCGGGTCATGGACGTTCCGTTGCCCGTAGCGCGGCGCAACCTTGCTGCGCTGACGACGGCCTGCCAGTGGGCAGGGCACGGGTCTCCTCGGCCGGGGACGCGGTGGTCGAGGTCGCCAACTGCGGGTACTGCCTAATTCCATGGTTGGAGGGGAGCCATCTACCGGGTACAGCAACTTCGGTTGCGCAGGCCGGTGACCTCGGCGTTCTCCTCGGTCGGAATCCATCGGAGCTTGAACCGTGAGCGGCTGGCCGGCCTGCTGCCGCCTGGGCCGGAGCAGATGGCCGTCTCGGTGACCACGCCCGCTGCGGCTCGCGAGGAGGCGGACCGGCTACTCGGGCTGATCGCGGGATTGGAGAGCTGGACGGCGTTCGACGCCGAGGCGGCGTCGGCCTTGGCCGCGCGCAAGGTGCAGTTGGAGAAGTACGGGAGCGAGCGCCCGGCCGATGACGTGGCGATCGGGCCTGTGGGGTGGAAGCACGGTGACGTGCAGCACCGGAATGTGCCGTGGCGCGATGGCGAGATCGCCGGGGTGATCGACTGGGACCGGATCCGGGTCCGGCCGTTCGGCGAGGAGGTCGCCCGCACCGCCACGGTGCAGTTCGGCAGTGAGGACGGCTTCCTCGACTTGGAACGGACCTCCGCGTTCGTGCCCGGCTACCGGTCGGTGGTGCCGATCGCGGTGCCGGCGCTGGCGGACGCGGTGGAGCGGTTGTGGTGGAAGCGCATGTCGGACTACTGGCAGCTGGTCTTTCACTACGACCGCGACGATCACTCCTGCGATCACCTGTTTCTGCCCACCGAGCGCTTCCTGGCCTGGTGGACGGAACGGCGCGGGGACGTACAGGAGGCGTTCGCGGGTATGCCATGAGCACAGTGCGGGACAGGACGGCAGCTAGGGCTTCAGCCACCTGCTCGATGTAGTCCGGGGAAGGGACCTGCGGCACCTTGAGGACGATCATCTACCGCAGGGCCTTGTAGTAGGCAGGGCGTCCCTGCTCGGCGGCTGGTAGGGGCTGTCGGCGAGGTGGGGCCCGTAGCGGGCGCCGGGTCGAGGCGCTGCAGCAGTGGGGCCTGAGTCCAGTCCTCGTACAGGGAGCGGCCGGGGATGCCAGCGACCCAGCACGGCTCGTGGAGCGTCTTCGGTTCAGGGACGCGGACGTTGATCGTCAACGGGTGCCGTACCAGCCGCGGACGGAGAGTTCACCGATCTCCGGCCAGGCGACGGGCGCGTCGTACTGCTCCAGGGCCTGGCGGAGGGTGGCCAGGCCCTGTTCGCCGGCAACGCCAGCAATGGCTCTATCGGGTGGCCCGGGCAGGCACGCGTCCAGCTTCGGCCGCCCGTCGGCACAGACCGCGACCCGAAGTTCTGACCACGTATCGAACGAGATGGCAGCCTCAGCCCTTGCCGCGTCGTGCGGCAAAGAGAATGTGTGTGCCACCGTCTCGGCTGCCGAGGCTTGAACAGGCCGCAGTCTCGTAAGCGAGGAACCGTGCCCAAAGCTCAGGGTCGTCTTCGATTCTCTCAAGGACAGTGGGGTCTTCGAGGCTTGCCCAGTTGCTGGCGGATCCCGCCAGAATCTCGCCGCCGCATTCGGGGACGAGGATGGCGAGCTGTTCCCAGGTGAACATGCGGCAGACGTGGACCATGCCGGGTACGTGGCGCAGATCGCCGGTCCGGATGACGGCGTCGGTGACGTCGGTGCCGTATCGGACGGCGAGCTGGGCGGCTCCGGGGAGGCGGGCCCGCCAACTGCCCCAGAGGGACATGACCGAGGCGACCAGGATGCCACCAGGCTTCAGGATGCGGAGGAGGCCAGCGAGGGCTTGGCGTTCCAGTTCGAAGGCATACGAGAGCGGGCCGCCGTAGGCGAGGACGAGATCGAACGAAGCATCGGGGAAGCGGCTGGCGTCCCGGACGTCGAGGGTGTGGCGCGCCTCGACGGCGGGCTCGGCCCCCGCGGCAGTGACGTTGGCCTCGTTCAGCTGGAGCTGAACGAGGGAGATGTCGGTGACGACGATGCGGGCACCCTGCTCGGCCAGCACGGTGGTGAAGCGGCCGGGGCCGGCGCCGACCTCAAGAACTCTCTGACCGTCTTTCAGGTAGCGGTCCATGAAACGACGATGGATCTCGAAGGACACTCGGCCCGCTACATCCTTGGCGAGCCGGTCCTGCTCCTGCTCGGCGAAGTCGTCGTAGTAGCGGCGGATGGCGTCGACGGAGCGGTCACTGCTGGGCGTGCCGTTCGTGGTGTCTGCCAACATGCCTCCGTCCGTTCGCCGAACGCGGATGCGACCTGTCCACGTGCTCTGGCCTGGGCTTCTCAAAACGGAGCGATTCGGGCAGGGCTCCGCCACTAGAATGCGTCTCCCGTCGTGATGTCGGCGTGAGCGCCGCCGCGACACTCCGCAGTTCCACCGAGAGGACGGTCTCCGGTCCCATGCGTTGGTCCCAGCTGTACGTGCCCACACTCCGGGAAGACCCGGCGGACGCGGATGCGGTGAGTCACCGCCTGCTGGTGAGAGGAGGGTTCGTCCGGCAGCTCATGGCCGGCCACTACTCCCTGCTGCCGCTGGCCGTGCGCGTCCGCGCCAAGATCGTGGACATCGTCCGCGAGGAGATGGCCGCGATCGGCGCCCAGGAGTTCATCCTGCCCGCCATGCACCCGGCCGAGATCTGGCAGCGCAGCGGTCGCTGGGAGGTGATGGGCGAGGAGATGTTCCGGCTCAAGGACCGCAAGGGCGCGGACCTTGCGCTCGGCATGACGCACGAGGAGATCTTCACCGTCCTGTCCCAGGAGCTGAAGTCGTACCGGGACCTGCCGCAGATGTGGTACCAGTTCCAGACCAAGTTCCGCGACGAGGCCCGTCCGAAGAGCGGCCTGCTGCGGGTGCGCGAGTTCACGATGAAGGACTCGTACAGCTTCGACATCGAGTCGGCCGGACTCGACCGCTCCTTCGACCTGCACAAGGCCGCCTACGAGCGGATCTTCGCCCGCCTCGGGCTGCCCGCGATCCCGGTGCAGGCGTCCAGCGGCAGCATGGGCGGCAGCGCGTCGGTGGAGTTCATGAGCCCCTCGAACGCCGGCGAGGACCTGGTGGTCCGCTGCTCGGGCTGCGACTACGCGGCGAACACCGAGAAGGCGACTTCCGCTCTGCCCGCTGTGGTGGACGGCCCCGGCCTGGACACCCCGGAGCGGTTCGACACCCCGAACGCGCGCACCATCGAGGAGCTGTCCGTCCAGCACGGCGTGCCGGCCGAGCGGCAGATCAAGACGCTGGTGTACGTGGTCGACGACCGGCTGACCCTCGTGCTGGTCCGCGGTGACCACGTCCTGGTCGAGCAGAAGCTCATCGACACCCTCGCCGCCAAGACGGTGCGGCCCGCGACCGCCGAGGAGATCCAGGCCGCGCTCGGCGCCTCCCCGGGCAGCTTGGGCGCGGTCGGCGTTGCCGAACTGCCGATCCTCGCGGACGAGGCCCTGCGCGGGCGGATCGACATGACCACCGGCGCCAACAGCAACGGCGTCCATCTGCGCGGTGTTTCGGTCGAGCGGGACATCGCCGTGCAGCGGTGGGCCGACCTGCGCGAGGTGACCGCCGGAGAGCCCTGCCCGCAGTGCGGTGCGCCGCTGGAGGTCGTGGTCACGATCGAGGTGGGCCACATCTTCAAGCTCGGCCGCAAGTACACCGAGACCCTCGGCGTGACCGTCCTCGGGCGGGACGGCGAGCGCGTCGTCCCGATCATGGGCAGCTACGGGATCGGCGTGGAACGCGCGCTCGCCTCCATCGTGGAGACGCACCACGACGACAGGGGCATCGTCTGGCCCGTCGCGGTCGCCCCGTTCGAGGTGGCCGTCGTCGTCCTCGGCGCCAAGGACGAGAAGGTGGTCGAGGGTGCCGAGGTCCTGTACCGGCAGCTGAAGAGCGAACGGGTAGACGTGCTGCTGGACGACCGCGACGAGCGGCCCGGCGTGAAGTTCCGTGACGTCGAGCTGATCGGCATCCCCTACCGGATCACGGTCGGCTCCCGCGGCTTGGCCGACGGCACGGTCGAGGTCACCACCCGGGCCACCGGCGAGACCCAGTCCGTGCCGGTGGCCGAGGCGGTGGAACACGTCCGTAAGCTGCTGACGTCCGCTGCGTAGAGGTCGGCTCCTCAGCCGGTTACCCGGTGGAACGCCTCGGTGAGAAGCGTCTCCGGATAGCGGCGAAGGATCTTCGCGGTGCTGCGCGCCTGGGTCTCGTAGTGGCCCATGGCGCGCAGCTTCGCTTCCAGGCTGTCGCCCACCTGGGTGCGGAGGGTGGCTGGTAGGCGCATCGCCTCGACCTGTGCGGGGTCCAGGAAGCCTGGTCTGGCCGGTTCGGTGTACGGAGTCGTACTGGTCACCAGCAGAACCTCCGGGGTCAGGTCGTAGCGGTCGAGCGCGGCGAGGGCGATCCGGTGGGCGGAACGGTGGTCCGGGTGGCCGTTCATCCCGTTGGGAGGGAAGGCCACCACCCGGTGCGGTGTCCAGCGCCGGAGCGAGTCCAGCACCAGGCCCGCTGCCTCCGTCTCGTGGTCCACGAGACGGCCGTCGGGCAGGTCGTGAACCTCGGCCTGGGAAACGCCCAGGGACTCGACCGCCCGACGCAGTTCCCGTTCGCGAACGGCTGGCAGCTCGGCTTCGGTGCACATGCCGAGGGTTCTGCCGGCGCCGCCGCGTGTGAGGGTGACTGTGACCACGGTGCCGCCGTTCCGTGCGGTGTTGTGGATGAGGCCCCCGCAGTGCAGCGTCTCGTCGTCGGGATGCGCGAGAACAACGAGCAGGTCGGCTCTGGTCATCCCCCGACCTCGGTGTCGACGTCATCCAGGGCGGCCAGCCGGTCGAGGATGTCGGCATCGCTGATGTTGCCGATCATGTGCCGTCGATCGTTGGTGTCCTCGCTCTGCCACGAGGCGGCGGGCGATTGCTCGGGGGTCCATACCAGTCCGGCGGAGTCGATCAGCAGGTATCGGTGCTTGCGGCCGTGTGCCCTCTTGGCCACGACCGTCAGTCCGCCGGGGGCGTTCTCCCTGGCGATCTTGGCAGCCTGCTCGAAGTCGGTGCCGTTGACGAGGTAGCGGTTGCGGTTGTGGTGGCCGAGCGGACCGATGGGCATGAACTGGAAGAGCTGCCACTCCCGGACGCAGGTGTATCCACGGAGCAGTTCGGCCATGGCCGCGAGGTCGTCGGTGTTGCCGGCGTGAACGACCGTGTTGATACAGGTGGCTGCGCCGATTTCCTCCAACTGGGCAAGGATCGCCAACTGGGAGGAGACGGTGGCGTGTCGGCGGAACTGTTGCTGAATGGCGTCGGTACTGCCGTCGAGGGGGATGCCGATCAGATCGGTCACGGCGGCCACCTCTGCCGCTGACACGTGGTCGGCCGTTCCGGTGCCCATGAAGCGGATGCGGGCAGGGCCGAGGAAGTTGGTGCCTACGGTGTCCAGCCGGATGCCGAAGCCCAGGCCGTACAGACCCTTGAGCAGGGGGAGGATGTCCGGTCGGGTGAGCGGATCACCACCTCCGACGGTGATCTTCTCGATGCCGAACCGAGCGCGCAGGCCGGCCGCGAAGAGCAGGACGTGGGAGGTGTCGCTGACGGTTCGGCCGAAGTAGTTGTAGCAGCCGGGACAGGCTACGAAGCAGCTCTTGCCCGCGCTGAGGATGACACTGCGCATGGTGCCTCACTGGGTTGGTGGAGACGGGTGCTGGGCAGTGCGGTGTCTGGTGGATCAGGTGTACAGAGCTGTCCGGTAGGCGGTGTCGTAGCCGTCGGCCATCCGGCGGATCGAGAACTCGGAGGCCACGTGTGCGCGGCAGGCGGCGCGGTCGATCGCTTCGAGGTGGTGGATGGCGTTGGCCAGTTCCTGGGCGGTGTCGGCCAGGTAGCCGGTGATGCCGTGTCGGACGAGTTCGGGGGCTGCCCCTGTGCGCAGGGACACTACGGGCGTCCCGCAGGCCATGGACTCGATGGGGACGAGTCCGAACGGCTCGGGGATGAGCGAGGTCATCAGGGTGGCGATGGCTCCGGCGAGAAGGGCGGTCTTGGTCGGGAAGTCGAGTTCGCCGAGGAAGAAGACCTGTTCGCCGTCCACGTGCGGTCGTACCTGCTGCTCGAAGTACACCTGATCGCGGGGCTTGATCCGTCCCGCGATCTTGAGCGGCACTCCCGCGAGCCTCGCTGCCGTGATGGCGAGGTGGACGCCCTTCTCGGGCCTGATCCTCCCCAGGAACACCACGTACCGGCACGGGTCGGCCCCTGCGCCGAAGGGGAACGCCTGTAGCTCGATGCCGTGGTGGACTGTGCCGAGGTAGTTGAGCTCGGGCAGGCGGGAACGCTGGTCGTGGCTGATCGCCACGTACCGTTCGGCGGCGAACCGGCGGAAGAGCGGTGCGTTGTCGTCGTTGAAGAAGCAGTGCACGGTGTGGACCACCGGCGTCCGTAGGCCGTGGAGCGCAGGAATCGCCAGGCAGCCGGTATTGGAGTGGACGTGGGAGTGGATGATGTCGAACTCGTCGGCGCGGTCGCGGACCTCTGCCAGTTGCAGCATGCGGTAGACCTCCGGCTCGTGGATCCGCGGGTCCGCAAGCAGTGCCGTTGTCCCGATGCCGTGGAGGCTGCCGGCCACCTTGGAGTCGCCGGAGGCGAAGACCGTGATTTCGTGACCGTCGAGGACCTGGGCGGCGGTGAGCTCCGCGACCAGCGTCTCGACGGCGCCATAGCCCTTGGGCGGGACGCTTTCCCACAGCGGCGCCACATGTGCGATGCGCATGTTCGTCTCCTCGGGAACGAGGTGGTTCGTCGTGTCGGCGGACCGCGTCAGGCTGATGTGCCGACCTGCAGTTCGGGAGTCCTGGTGAGGAAGTTGCGCACCTCGTCCGTGCATCTGCGGATGGCTGCCTCGTGGGATTCGAGGGTGAAGAGGGTGAGGTACCGGGCGATGTTCGATTCGTAGATCCGCGGGTTGATGCTGTGGGCGGCCATCGTGTCCGGCCACAGGGGCAACATCCACACGTGAAAGTGCGGACGGTCGAGCTTCTCCTCCTGGTACGTCTGCACTGCGGCCAGGCCCAGCCGTTCCCGCATGGCCCGGCGGACGAAGTGCGTGATGCGGCCGATCCTCTCGGCGAGGGCGAGGTCCATCTCGTCGAGGGCGCCGATGTGCGGTCGGATGCCGACGACCATGAATCCCGGCACGGCCCATTCGGCGTCCTGTCGAACAGTGACGGTGCCGTCGTCGTAGACGGGAGTGAGGATGTCCGGCAGGCGGGATTCCGCCTGGTTCATGAAGCAGCCCCGGCAGGTGCCCTCGTCGACGAGGTGGCTGGGGCCGCCGAGGAAGTCTAGGTAGCGGTGTCCGGGAGGAGGTGTCCCGGGCCGGCGGGGTGTGGGGACGGACTTGTGCACGTTCTCTCCCATCGCGGTTGCATCAGTACAGGTGCGGGGCCGGAAGCGGCCGGGATCGGGCTGCCTCTGCTGGTGAGCGACTTTGGCAGCAATCACACAAGGAACTCGCTGACCGTCGAGTTGGCGTGGGCTGCGAGGACGGTCTGAGAAGCCGTCACTGCTGGAGATTCCAGTGCCGTCCACTCGCCCATGGGCTCACCGGGGTGGGCATGGTTGTGGTCCGCCTCAGGGCTCCCGAAGGCCGACGAGAGTGCGGGCCGTCAGAAGCGGCGGGGCTTGCCCGCGCCTCGGGTCCCCGACCAGGTGGCAGGACGCGGGCGAATCGGAAGGGTTCGGGGGATGCTCGGCGCCGACCTTGAGGTCCGGCGCGATCAACGTCAGCTCCGACCAGACGATCTTCCCTGCCGCCGCCGGGAGGTGGTAGTAGCCCCAACGCTCGCTCAGGGCTTCCACCAGGAAGATCCCCCGGCCGCTCTCCGCGTCCTCGCCCACCGACTTGACCACCGGCGGCCGACGGTCCCTGTCCCGCACCGAGAGGACGAGCCGGCCACGGCCGACCATCAGTACCAAAGTGATCGTCTGCACCGGGCATGCCTCCGAGAACAGCGAACCGACCGTATCGCTCTTCGAGTGCCGGACGGCGTTGGTGGCGAGCTCGGAGACCAGCAGACGAGCGGTCTCGATGACGTCGGGCGGGACCTGCCAGCGGCCCAGGACGTCGACCGTGTGGCGGCGAGCCCAGGCAACCGGGCTCGGTCTGTCCGCCAGTTCCAACTGACTGAAGCCATGGCGTGCTTGTGACACGGTTCCTCCCAGGTCGGGAGCCGGGTAAGGGCTGCAGGCCACCTGCAAGCCGCGCGCTTCCCAGATGACAGCAGGGAAAGCGGACAGTCTTGCCAGGGGCGCCAACTTTGAGTGACCAGGTTGACGCTTTGAGTGATCGGCCTGGTATGTCCTGCCTCTGCCTCGGCGCCGAACTTCCACTGAACTTCGACCACCGCGCTTGAGAGAAGCCAGGTCCGACGGCTCGCCCTGCTGCCATGCTGAGCGCATGGCGGAACTGAACGGCACCCCGATCGCCCTGGACTCTCTCCAGGCGCTTGCCCTGACCAACTACGGCCACTTCACCTCGATGCGCGTCGAGCACGGTCGCGTCCGCGGCCTCGCCCTGCACATGGCCCGGCTGGCCCGTGACTGCCAGGCCGTGTTCGACGCGGAACTCGACGTGGACCGCGTCCGCGAGCTCGCCCGCCGCCTGGCGCCGACCGACGATGCCGGCGTGGTGCGTGTGACGATCTTCGATCCCGCGCTGGATCTCGGGCACGTCGGATCGGACGCACAACCTCAGGTCCTTGTGACGACTCGACCCGCCGGGCCGCTTCCCCTGCCCCCCATGCGAGTTCAGTCCGTCGTCTACACGCGCGACATGCCGTCGGTGAAGAGCGTCGGCCTGTTCGGCTCGCTCCGCCACCGCCGCACCGCCCAGCGCGCTGGCTTCGACGACGCGCTGTTCGTCGACGCCGGGTCGATCATCTCGGAGGGTGGGACCTGGAACGTCGGCTTCGTGAAGGACGGTGAGGTCATCTGGCCCGACGCCGACTGCCTGGTCGGCACCACCATGGAGCTCCTGCGCGAAGCCCACCCGTCCACCACGCAGGCCGTCCGGCTGGCCGACGTTGCCGGCTTCGACGCCGCGTTCGCCACCAACATCGGCATCGGGGTACGTGCCATCGGCGCCGTCAACGAGCACACTCTGCCCAGCAGTCACCCTGTCGTCGAGCAGCTGCGCAAGGAGTACGACGAACTGCCCGGTGATCTGCTGTAGTTGTCCCTCCGAGCACGCACGCGTGGGGGCGCGACGACGGTGGGGGCGGGAGAGCTGCGGTGGCAACCGTAGAAACATGGACCGGTGCCGAGGTCAGGGCGCTGCGTCAAGCGAAGCGGATGAGCATCGAATCGTTCGCCGCTCACCTGGGCATCAGCGCCAGGATGGTGTCCAAGTGGGAAGCCCGGGGTGCGGGCATCACACCCCGGCCGGTGAACCAGGCAGCCCTGGACACGTCTCTGGCCTCATCGGAGACTGAGGTCCACGAGCGCTTCGCCCGGCTCACCGCAGGATCCCCCTCGGTGCTACCCAATCCGGGTGGCGACGACAGCCTGCCCTTTCCTCGCCAGCACCAGCTCCGCCATCCGGGCGACGGCCGGCGGATGGCGCTCGTCGAGGCAGGGGTGTTCCTTGCCGGACCCGGCAAGGAACCGGTCTGGCTGCCCGGCTACTACATCGACGTCTTCCCGGTGACGAACGGGGACTACTCGCGCTTCGTCGCGGCCACCTCGCACCGCGCGCCCCAGCACTGGCCGGGCGGGAGCTGTCCGGACGAACTGCTCGACCACCCGGTGGTCTTCGTTACCTGGGACGACGCGGCAGCGTATGCGCAATGGGCCGGCAAGACCTTGCCGACGAGCCACCAGTGGGAGAAGGCCGCTCGCGGACCGCGAGGCCACGTCTACCCGTGGGGCGACCAGCCGACGCCGGCGAAGTGCAACAGCCGCGAGAGCGGCCTCGCCTCCACCACCCCCGTCAGTTGCTACCACAGCGGTGTCAGCCCGTACGGGGTCTACGACCTGTGCGGGAACACCTGGGAGTGGTGCCAGGACCAGCCCTCCCCAGGACGCCACGAGCTCAAGGCCGGCGCCTTCACCAGCCCATTCGCCCGCGCCGTACCGTCCGCCTTCAACGACGCAGCGCCCACCATGCTGGACGACGACACAGGCTTCCGCTGCTGCGCGACGGACCTCCCCGTTCCGCCCGACATGTCGTAGCGCCCCGAGGGTGCGGCGGGCACCCGAAGGCACCTACCCTGCGGTGGCCAGGCCTCCCAAGCCCAAGCCGACCGGCTTCCCGGCGCGCAGGGCCGCCCTTGCGCGGGCCGCACCGGTGCGGGCGGAAGCCTCGCCGCCGCAGACCCCGACCGTCCGGGGCGCCAGGCCCGCGCAGGGGCCACAGATGCCCGGCCGGGGCACCGGGTCGTGGCACTTGGCGCACTCGGCGTAGCGGGCCGCTGCGGGCCGTACAGCCGCCTGGACGGGCGGCATCTTCCGTTCCAGGCGGTAGCGGAGCACCGCGACCGCCGAGTGCACCGGGGCGGGCAGGCCGGGCAGCAGGGCCTGGGCGAGGTCGACCTGGGTCGCGCCGTGCTCCAGCCACCGCGCGACGAGGGGCGCGAGGTCCTCGGCTTCGGCCTGGCCGAGCCGCAGGCGCGGCTCGGGGCGGATCACCCGGAACAGCGTGGCGACCGCCTCGCGGACCTGCTCGTCCGGCACCGCCACGGGCTGCTCGCCGGTCTCCTCCTCGCGGTCTTCCGCCCGCCCTCCCGTCCTCGCCTGCGGCTCGTTGGCGAGGACCGGTTCGTCGGCCTGCTCGGCGGGGCGGGAGGGTTCTTTCACCAGGTCCTTTACTACAAGGGCGTCAGCACCGCCGGTGGTCGCTTCACCGGAGACCGGACGGGTGGCACCCGGCAGCACCGTGAGCTGCGGGGTGTCGTAGACGTGGGTCTCGGTGCGGATCGTGCCGTCGGGCATGCGGATCTTCTCGACCCGGTAGAAGCCGGCCTCGGCCAGCTCCTTCAGGGCCTTGCGGATCGCGCCGCGTCCCTGGGGACTGGTGTCGGCCATGTGCCGGCCGTCCTCGCGCCAGCCGTCCGGGCGGGAGAGGAGGTCGGCAAGCAGACCGCGGGCGGTGTAGGAGAGCCGTCGGTACTGCAGGACGGCGTTGGGCAGCACGGTGAAATTGCGCACGTGGGCGCTACGATGGACACGCATCGGGAGGTCGCACTCCTGTTGCCGGACCCCGGGGTGTTACCAGCACCGCCGGGGTCGCCTGTTTTCGGTTGGACCAGCGAACGTAGCACACGTACCACTGGAAGATCGACAGGATCGCTAGCGATCACGATCACACCCTGCGGCCTCTACTGGCAGGGCAGTTGGAGAACCGCGTTGGCCTGCTCCGGCCGGTCGTGGCCGCGGGGCCACCGCCACCGGCGGCGGCCCCGTGCGGTTCAGGCGAGGTTCCAGACGGTGCCGGCGAGCAGTCCGTCGAAGCCGAGGCCGCGGTACATCTCCTCGAACGACTCCCACTCCCGCAGGGGCTCGCCGTCGTCACCGCACGCGGTAGTGACGTGGGCGGTCGCCAGGTCGTGTTCGCGCCATTCGTGGGTGCAGCGGCAGCGGACGAAGACGAGGTCGGGCTGGACGTGGATCAGGAGCCAGTCGCGTTCCGCGTCGCACCTCGCGCAGGTGATGGTGGTGCTGCGGGGGTTGAGGGGTTCGGGGTGGGGGACGGCGAGGACTTCGGTGCGGTGGGGGTCGTGTTCGGCGTCGGCGGGGTTGGTCAAGTTCGGTGCCCTCCAGCGTCAGTGACGGTTGCAAGTACCACACGACGTCCGGCGGGCGGGGATGCTTCCCGATGACGGGAGAAGACACCGAACCGACACCAAACCCTGCGGCTGCCGCCTTGGTGGTGGGGGCGGCAGCCGTAGGGTGTGCCGGCTATCGGCCGTCTGTGACCTGCAGTTCGGCTACGGCCTGGCGGGCGAGGTCGGTCAAGTGGGGGTGGTGGCGCAGTCGCTGGGTGACGAGGGCGTGGACGGCGTCTTCCCAGGAGATGGTCGGGTGGTCGGTGTGGAGGTGGCCGATGTCGGCCGGGCCGATGTCGGTGACCTGGTCGCTGTCGAGGCCGGCCCAGACCGCTCGGACGAGCCGGTCCATGGGGAACATGGCGTCGATCGCCTCACCGACGGCCCCGACGACGCTTCGGTGCAGGCGCTGTCGGGCGGTGGCCCGCAGCTGGTCGTCGGGCGGTACGACCTTGCCGGTGGCGTGGTGGCGGGCGAGTCCTTCCTTGATGTAGGCGATGAGCTCCGGGGAGGAGAAGGCGTTGAGTTCGACACGCTGGTAGCGCCACTTGGCGGGCTCGCCGTTCGGGCGCCAGGCGATGGGTGCGCCGGTGAACCACTCGCGGGCGGTGTCGGTGAGGTGGGGCAGGATGCGGGCGGGCAGGGCGGCGTCGCGGGTGTCCGGCTCGGAGTCCAGGCCCTTGGCGATGGCGTCGTCGACGCTCAGGCCGAGGTCGATGACCTTCACGCGGTGGTCGGGCATGCGGGCGGTCTCCTCTCCGAGGGTGCGGGCGATGTTGTAGCCGTAGGGGTCGGCGTCGTGGAGGACGAAGATCTGCACGTCGCCGGGGGGCATCTTGGCGAGCAGTTCGCGGCACGCCTCGGTGCCGTAGCCCTCGTTGGTGATGACGGCCATGTCGTACTGCTCGGCGATGCCGGACTCGCGGACCGGCGGCCACAGGCCGGTCTTCTCGATGACGAGGATCTTGTTGTAGCTCCACTGCGGCGGGACGTACTGCTGGACCTCGCGGGTGCCCAGGCGCACGTCCCGGATCCCGGCGGGGTCGTGGGGGTGGTGGAGGGTTCCGCGGGGCTCGCGGTAGAGGCCCTGGATCGGCCCGTTCTCGCGCTCCCAGTCGGGGATCAGCTTCTGCTCGACGTAGGGGGCCTTGAGCTTGCTGGCGGCGGGCAGGAGCTTCAGCGCGAGCGGGCGGATCTTGTAGAAGAGGGTGTGGGAGGAGAACGACAGGCCCTCGGCGCCGCGGGCCTGGCCGATGGCCTCGCGCAGGACCGTGAACACGGCGTCCTTCTTCGACACCTTCGGCGCGGCCTGGGTGGCGGTGTGCGCCTTGTGGTCCCGCAGCGCTGCCCGCAGCTCGCGCCGGTCCGCACTCTGGCGGGAGCGCTTGTCCTTGAGCAGTACCCGGGTTGCCTCGGTGAGGGCCTTCGCGCAGGCGTCGGCGACCTCGCGGGGGACGACGAGGACGGTCTTGCCCTTGTCGGTGAACTGCGGGACCGGGCAGACCAGATGGACGATGGCGGCCCGCCGGAACTGGTTGCCCGGGCCGGGGGCGGCGTCGGCCTGGGCCAGGAACGAGCCCACCCCGACGCTGTCGACCTGGTCGCCGACCAGGTGGGTGTGGGCCAGCGGGTCGCCGAACGTCACCGAGTAGTTCACCGCGAAGGCGACGGTGCCGGGGCGCTTCGTGCGGGCGAGCGTGACCTCGATGCTCCACGGGACGCCGGCCTTGTCGGTCAGCTGCTTGCGCGCGAACCATGCCTCCTCGACGCCGAACGCCTGGTCGAGGACATGGGTGTAGTGGTCGCGGGACACCTGGCCGAGGTAGGAGGGCGTGGGCAGCTTGCTGTGCTGCTTCATCGCGGCCAGCAGCACCGGCACCTGGTCCGGGTTCTCCTCGAACCCGGACAGGTGCGTGACCTGGGGGACCTGGTCGGCGACGTGCTTGGCCTTGGCCGAGCCGGTCAGGCCCGTGAAGGTGTTGGTGAACGCCCGGACCGTCCGGTCCGCGCCACCCTGGCGGTGCTCGCGGATGTGGGCGAAGACCAGCTTCGTCATCGCCGGCTCGTCGTAGTGGTGTGCGCTGGTCGGATCGGTCGGCAGAGGCTTGCGCCACCCCGGCTGGGCGGTGGGCTCGTAAATTCCGGCACCCTCTCGACCACCGGCCTGAGCGTGGTCAACGAGGCGGGCGTGCGGGTTCACGAGGGCGAACTTTTGCAGCCAGCCGGCCGCCTTCTCGCCGGTGACCAGGTCGGCGGGCAGCGGCACGGTGACCGAGGTGCCGGTGGTACGGCCGGTGGGGGCCTTGGTGTGGCGGGTGGCGACATCGCCCGACGGGTCGGCGCAGACGGCGATCTCGTGCCGCACCCCGTGTGCCTCGATGACCACCGGTGTGGTGACGCCGAGGGCGTGGGGGATGCCGAGCAGGGTCTTGAGGGCGTTGCCCTGCATGCCGCGGGTCGGCGAGCGCAGGCTCTCCTTGTCGGAGACGTTGCAGGTGAAGTCCAGGATCCGCTCGACCACCTCTTCCGGCATGCCGGGGCCGTTGTCCGTCACGCACACCCGCGCCACACCCTCGGCCCACGACACCGCGAGGCCGATCTCCGGGCGCACGCGCGCGGACTCCGCCGCGTCGAGGGCGTTGTCGAGCAGTTCCTTGATCACGACGTCGCCGAACCTCGCGCGGGGCTGTCCGGTCTGGGACTGCAGGGCCCGCGGGTCCAGGAACTCGGCGGTGCGGGACGTCGAGAACACGGTGCGCTCGATGACCGGGAGGGAACTCAAGTAGCTGTCTCCAAAAGGGGTGTGACGGACATGGGAGTGGGTGGGGCCGCCTTCCCTCCCAGGCGGCTCGGCGGCGGGGGAGGGAAGGACGTGATCAGCAGGGCGGGCACGGTGCGCGGACCCGCCCGCCGGTTGGTCACCGCGTTCGGCGTGCCTGGTCGGGTGCGGGCGGCCGGGGCGGCTGGGCAGTCGTGCCCGCCGGTGTGGTGGTGTGGCCGGTGGCGCTCCTGGAGCGGGCCGCGCTGGTGCGGCGGTCCTCCGCCGTGGCCTTCGGCACCGGGGCCGGGAGGCGGCTGTTGCGCCGGATGCGCCAGGTGAGCACGGCGGCGGGCGAGTCGGCGTCGGCCAGATCGCGTTGCCCGGCGGCCCGGGAAAGCAGGGCCTGCACGTCGTGCCCCGCTTGTTCGGCTTCGGCGAGGGTGGCCGCGAGTGCCGCCCAGCCGTCCTCGGCGAGCACCCGGACGGCCTGGTCGGCGGGCAACGCCTGCCGCAGCGCCGTCTCGTGCCGGTCGAGGACCGGCTCCGGAAGCTGGCGCCCTCGGGTGTCGAGCACGGCGAGCGGGCGCCCGGCATGCCGGCCGTAGGCGGTGCGCAGGTGCGCTGCCGCGGTGTGCGCGGCCTCGGCCTGGCGCCGGTGCCCTTGGGCGGCGTGCCACTTGGCGATGACGATCGCGAGCAGGACCAGGCTGGCCAGGATCGTGGCGGTGGCGGTGCCCTCGTCGCCCCGGCCGCCGTTGCCGGAGCCGGTGTAGAGGAGTTCGCGGGCGGCCGAGCGCATTGCCCGCTGGTCGCTGCGGGCGGCGCGGGTGCGGGCGACGGCGGTGTACTCCAGGGCGCGGGCGGCCTGGTTGATCTCCTTCCTGGACAGGACGGGACTGGTGGGTGCGAGGGTGTCGAGGACCTCGATCGTGCCGCTGACCACCGCGGCGACCTGGTCGACCCGGGGCTCGTCGTCGATGGTGGCAGTCGCGTGGTCGACGCTGGTGCTGGCCCGGTACCGGGCCGTGGCCGGACGCCCCGGGCCACCCCGGCGGCTGGGTGCGGGTTCGTCGACGCCGGTGGCGAAGCGCTCGTGGATCTTGGGCAGGGTGAGGTCTGCGGCGAGCTGGCTGCCGGAGAACCACACCGGACCACCCGGACCGCTGGTGGGCAGGACGAACTTGTAGCCCCTGGCGTCACCGGAAGGTAGCCGGCGGACCTCGAACTCGATGCCCTGCGCGGTGAGGCGAGCGAGGAACTCCTCCTCGCCCGCGGCGCCGGCAAGAGCCCGGCGCACACCGGTCCGCAGCCGGGCCCGCCCGGTCTCCTCCTGGCCCAGCCGCTCCGCCTTGCGCAGCTCAGGGCCCTTGGCGCGCTTGGGGATCGCGGCCCGGTACTCCGGTGTGCGGGTTTCGGACCAGTCCTTGAGCCCGTACTGCCGCTCGATCCTGGTGAGCTCGGTCTCCGTCCGGTACTGGTCGCCCCGCAGGCGCGCCTGGGTCAGGTCGGCGCGAACCGTGGTGGCGAGGATGTGGATGTGATTGTCGCCGTGGTGAACCGCGACCCAGCGGCAGCCGTCCGGATCGCCGTCGGGGGCGATGCCGGCGGCGGCCACGACCCGGCGGGCGATGGTGCCCCATTCCTCGTCGCTCAGGTCCCGGTCGCCGGGGTCGGCGCGGACCATGCGGTGGTAGACGTGCTTGGCGACCGGCCGGCCGTAGCGGACTACGTGCAGGTCGAGGGCGTCCCGCAGCTGAGCGAGGGTGGCCTCCCGGTCGCGGCCCGGGTCGGGGGCGAAGCCGTCCCAGGATGCGACGAGGTGCGGGTCGGTGTGCTCGTTGCGCCGGCCCGGACCGTACAGGTACTCCAGCGCCTTCAGCGTGTTCCTGCCGGAGCGGGCCGTGGTGATCACCGGCGGGCGGCCTTCGCCACACGCATCGCCGTGGCGTCGACCTGGGCTGCAGCCCGGCGGGCCTCGGCCAGCACCTTCCTGGCCTTCTCCAGGGTGGCCTGCGCCGGGCCGTGGTCGATGCCGAGCTGGGCGTTGAGCTGGAAGGCGATCTGGTTGGCGTTGACGCCGACCCGGCCGACCTGGAACCGCGCCTTATCGAGCGCCCGCACGGCCTCGTCCAGCTGCTCGTCCCGGGTCACCGTTCCGGCGCCACCCGGGGTCAGGGCCTGGCGCTCCAGGTAGTCGGCCACGTTCAGGCCGGCCTCCTGCGCGAGCCGCTTGATCTGCGCTGCTCGCTCCGCGGTGCAGCGGAAGCCGAGCTTCTTCGTCTTCGGGTTCTCGTTGTCACGTCGGCGGCGCTTGGGACGGCGCGCGGCGGCACGCGAAGCACGCTCGGTTCGGGCGGGCGCGTGAGGCTCGACGGCGGGCGTCTCCTCCTGCTTCGCCGCGCCCTCGCGGTGAAGCTCCGGTGCTGCCGCCCTCGGCAGCACCGGCACGTCCACGCCCCCCTGGGCGTGGGCGTCCGCGTGCGTGGCCCCGTAGGGGCCTCGCACGCACTCGCTTGCTCCGCTGTTGGCCTGGGGGTGGTCGCCTGCGTTGCGGGCGGGCCAGGTTACGGCGCCGGTCGTGTGGGTGTGCGGTGCGGGACGGGTGTCGGTCAGGGGATGCTCCCGGGGATGCTGGGGTCGAGGTGAGCAGTGTCCGGACGGCACCCGGCTCGGCGGTGCCGGACTTCGGGGGTGGAAGGGACCTCTTCCCGGTCCGGCGGGAACGGTCCGGTGGGCGCTCGGAGAGGGAGGCCGGTCCGGTTCACAGCCCGGGCGGTTCCGGACTGGACCGGAAGGCGGGGACACTTCCGGACCGGTCGGTCCGGTCCGGTCCGGTGCGTGCCCTGGAGGATTCCGGTCCCGTCCGTACCGGGCCACTGCGGACTGGACCGGTCACCAGGACTTCTGCCCATCGGCAGAAGTCCGACCGGACCGAGCGGACCGGCCGGGTCGGTCACCGGGGACGGGTCAGTCGACCGGCGGGTGCTCGCGGACCGGGTCGTCCGGGAACTCCTTGCGGAGTTCGTCCATCAGGACCGTGAGGCGGGTGCTGCCGAGCGGCAGGTCGGCCTCGCGGACCGCACGTTCGACGACCGGACGGCTGGGACGGCCGTGCGCCCGGACCGCCGGACGGCTGATCTCCAGCAGTTGGTCCATCGAAGCGCCCGGAGGCCGTCCTGTCCGCCGAGCCGGACCGCCGTCGCTTCCAGGAAGCCGCGCGCTGTCAGGTTCCGGAAGCCGGTCCGCGGTCCGCGACTCGGCGAGGGGAAGTTCTGCCGGCCACCGGTCCGGACCGGCGACGGTGTCGCCGGACGAACGGCGGCCGGCTTCCAGATCGATTTCGGAAACGTCCGGACCACCGGTCCGGTCACCACCGGTCCGGTCCGGCGAGACGGGCGGTCCGCAGTCGGCCGATGCCGGACCGGACGGTCCAGTGCCGGTGGACCGCGTCGTGGGGCTGGCCGGACCGGCCGAGTCGGACGGTGCGGGGTGGATGGAGGTCCCGTCGGACGGTGCGGGGTGGATGGAGGTCCCGTCGGACGGTGCGGAGTGGGTCGACGGCGGGGTGGGGGCGTGGCGGGCGATGAGGATGTAGAGGTGGACCGCGCCGCCGAGGGCGAGCGGAGAGAGGGTGGACAGCGCGCCGACGACGCCGTCGCCGAGTTGCAGGCCGTCGCCGTGGTCGAGCGTCTGGTTCAGGCGTACGGCGTGCAGGGCGTTGGCCCACACACTGGCGCCGGTCGCGCCGGCGAACAGGCACCAGGCGTAGACGCGAGCCGGCCACGGGGCGGCGCGCAGGACGAGCAGGGCGCGCACGCCGTAGGCGATGAACCCGTCCACGGTGAACGGGAAGACGTAGGTCAGCGGGCCGCGTACGTGGATCGCGACGGCCATCTGCCGCAGGGCGTCGAAGGACAGGGCGAACCCGGCCGCGCCGATCAGTGCGACGGCGAGACGGTCCCAGAAGGTCACCCGGGCAGCGCGGACACGGGGCGCGGCGTGAGCGGGAAGTATCGGTGCGGTGGTGGTCGTGGTGGGCTCCAGAGATCGGGGACGATGCGATTCGAATCGACTTGCAATCCGAGGCGAATGAACGTAGCATCCCCTCCAGTCCCCATGCAAAAACGATCGCAATGCGAAGCGAGGTGAATAGGATGTCCGACCAGCCAGTCCAGCCGGACGGTTCCCCAGCGGCCGCCCCCGCGCTCAGCGAGGAGCACGCCGCCGAGCGGGTCCGCCTGGAACGCGAGCACCTGGGCTGGAGCACCGGCGAGCTCGCCAAGCGCATGACCGCCGCCGGCTGCCCGATCAACCAGTCCTCGGTCTGGCGAATCGAGAACGGCGAGCCCCGGCGGCGGATCAACCTCGACGAGGCGATCGGCTTCGCCAAGGTCTTCGGCCTCACCCTGGAGGAGTTCCTCGGCCCGCCCGGGTCCTCCGCCGACAAGCACATCACCCAGCTCACCACCGAGGTCGTCGCCAGATACCGCTTCCTGCTCGACCTCATGCAGAGCACCAGCTCGGCGTTCAAGGCCGTCGACCAGTACAGCGCGCTGTTCCCCCAACACGCCAAGGAGCTGAACAACCGCATCGCCCGCGCCCTCACCGAGGAGAACCGCCGACGCGGCCCCGTCCGCGAGAGCCCCATGGTCTTCTTGCGCTACCCGACCTTCCATCAGGCCGAACCACAGGCAGATCAGCCGTCGGACCCCACACCCAAGGAGTAACCCCCGACCGACCCGAGACCGATCAAGATCGTTCTAGGTTCCGGGCCGGACACCACCTACAGTGCCGACACCACCCAAGCCGCCGATCACCAACGCGGCCCGCCGCCAACTCCGGCCCATAACCATCGACCCCGCCGCGGCCCTCCCCCCACCAGCCGTCGAGAGAGGAAGCGAAATGCCGCCCACCACGCACCAGGGCCTCATCACTCGGCTCCTGGTCTCGTCTCGCGGGACGACCCCGCCGTCACAGTCGCGGCGCACCTCCACGCCCCCGGCGCTCACCGCCGGAGTACCCAGACCAATCTGACGGTCTTCCCCAGCTGCCGCCGTCCCGGGACGCCGTCTCACCTCGAACCGGCCGCAGCTTCTCTGGCCTGCCATCTGCCTGGACAAGGCCGCATCGCCATCACCCCCATCGAGGCCATCCGCCTCCCCCTCCCCCTCCCCCGTTTCCGCTGTCCAAGGAGTCCCATCACCAACGCCCAGCCTCCTCAGCTGAAGTGCCTCACCGGCGCTGCCCCCTCGATCGGCCGGCCGCACATGGGCAATCGCCCTGCGGGCACCCAGCAGCCCACGATCTCCGTGACATGGTCGCAGGGAGCCGATCTGACCCCAGCCGAGCGCGTCCGCCTCCTGCGCCTGCTGTTCGGTCCGCGCCCCGCAAGTCCTCGCGCTCACGCGAAAACCGCAGCAAGCCGCAAGTAATTCGCATACCCTCGCGCCACATTGAGTGCCCCGGCGACGGCTGCAACCGTCGCCGGGGCCGGCCGACTGTCTAGGAGTCGACGTGACGAATCCAAGCACACGCCTACGTGCCGCAACCGCTACGGTCGCCCGCGCCACGACGCCGCGCACCCTCCGGGCCGTGGACTACCTCCGGGTGAGCACCGAGGAACAGAAACTCGGCTACGGCATCGCCAGCCAGGCGCGCAAGAACAGCCGCCACATCGCGAACAAGGGCTGGGACCACGTCGGCACGTACAAGGACGAGGGAGTCTCCGGCTCCAAGGAGATGGGCGAGCGGCCGGACTTCGACCGGCTGATGGAGCGGGCCAAGCTGGGTGAGTTCGACCTCGTCGTGGTGGAGAAGGGTGACCGCATCGGCCGTGTCGGCCGGGCCTTCTGGCGCTGGGTCTGGGCGCTGGAGGACATGGGGATATTCGTCGCCATCACCAACCGGAACATCGACAACACCACCCCCGAGGGCCGGGCGCAGATGCGACGGGAGGCCGACTACGCCGAGACCGAGTGGGAGAACATCCGATCGCGCACCCAGGGCGGCCTCCAGGAGAAGGCCGAGGACCCCGGCTCGCCCCACATCGGCGGCCGACCCCCGTACGGCTACCGGATCGAGGCGAAGGGCATCAAGGGCGAGTCGCGGCTGGTCGTCGACGAAGCCGAGCGCGCAGTCGTGCAGCGCGTCCACGACATGGTGGTGATCGAAGGGCTGAACCTGCGGCAGGCCGCCATCCGGCTCAACGCCGAGGGGATCACCTGCCGTTCGGGACGTCCGTGGTCGGTGGCCAATCTCCGCGATCGGGTCATGTCCCGGGCGGTGCTCGACGCCGAGCTGATCTTCCGCGGCGCGCACGCCAAGACCGACACTGACGGCAGGCCGCTGTGGGGCGAGTCGGTGACGATCACGCTCCCCCGCATCCTCTCCGAGGACGAAGCCGCCACGCTCCGCCGGAAGGTCGCAGCCCGCGCGAAGACCAGCAGCCGCAACCGAGCGGTCTACCCGCTCACGGGTCGACTGATCGGCCTCTGCAAGGCGTCGTACACCGGCATCAGCCGCGAGTCCCTCTCGTACGGTCGTCGCAACTATCGCTGCAGCGGCAAGGCCGACACCGTGCCTGGCCAGGGGGTTTGCGACTGCTCGTACGTGGACGCCGAGGCGGTGGAGGAGCGCGTCTGGTCGGAGGTCGTCACCCTGCTCAGCGACTCGCGGAAGCTGGAGGCACTGGCCACCGAGTGGGTCGGCATGTCCGACGGCGATCAGGAGGCGCACGCCGAACGGATCGCCAGCCTGGACCGGCAGATCGACGCCATGAAGGCGTCCATCGCCGCCGTGATCGTGGCTGCCGCCAAGCAACAGCAGTCCGCGGACGCCATCGCCACCGCGACGACGGCCCTCAACGAGGAGCTGCAGCAGCTGGAGGAAATGCGCGCCGAGGCCGCCGCCTGGCTGGCCGAGGTCGAGGAGGCCGACCGCCGGGCCCGTGACCTCAAGGCGCTGGCCAACCTGGCTCAGCATCAGCTGGTGGGCATGAAGCTGGAGGAGCAGAGCGAGGTGCTCGGTCTGCTCGACGTGAAGGTGTTCATCGAGGGGCCGGTTCCGGCTCGAGCCGGAGGCCACGTCTGCACCGTGCAGTCCTGGTACAAGGCGGCCGGAGTGAACGTCGCTGCGGCCGACCTGTCGGACGAGCAGTGGGCGGTGGTCTCCCACCTGCTCCCGGCCGGCCGACGCGACCGCGTCCGTCACTCGGTCGACGCGATCTTCGCCAAGGCCCGAACCGGCGGTTCCTGGCCGACGCTCCGCGAAGAGTACGGCTCAACGAGCACCGCCTCGAAGTACTTCAACGAGTGGGTGAAGCAGGGAATTTGGGCTGAGATGGACAAGGCGCTCGCGAAGGTGGAACGAGTGCTGCTGCCCGAGGTCGACCTCCTGCCGCCTATGCGAATCGAAGGCCGGGTCGATCCCCGCGTGATGCTGAGCGACGAAGAGCGGTCCCGAAGGGGATCGTGATGATGAGGACGCAGCAGATGATGCCGGCGATGACATAGCCGATCGCCATCCAGATGCCGCAGAAGATCAACCAGATGGCGTTCAGGACGAACTCGATCACCTTCATGGTGGGCACCCTCTCACGACGGACGGCCGGCCCCTATGACCTGCCATGCCCGCTGGGGGGCGTGTCTACGCCGCACCGGCGGGCCGGGGGCGGGGAGCGGCCGCGCGGGTACCCGCCGTGACGGGGCGGACCGGCGCGCGCTACAGCGGGGTGACGGCCTTCAGCACCAGCAGCAACGCCACCGCCGCGTTGAGCGCGCAGAGCGCCGAAGCCGCCGTACCGATCGCCGCCACCATCGCCGCGAGGCCCGCCCGGGAGTGCGCCGGCGGCCAGTTCCGCGAGGACGGCACCGGGCCGAGCAGCGCGGCCACCCGGCGCGGCACCGGGCCGGGCACCGCCCCCGGCGCGGCGAAGGCGGCGAACCCGGGGGCCGGTGCCCGGTGCGAGACCAGCGCCGCCCGGGCCACCGCCCGCGCCGTGATCCGCCGGTCGCCGACCGCCTGGGCCGACTCCTCGTCCGCCCACCGCTCCGCGCCGTACGCCACCGCCTGCTGCAACGGCCGCAGGAACGGGTTCACGCAGCCCGCGAGTTGAGTGATCAGCAGATACCGGTGGTGCCGGTGCTCCAGATGCGCCCGCTCGTGCGCGAGCAGCGCCTCCCGCTCGTCGGCCGCCAGCCCGGCGAGCATCCCGGTGGAGACCACCACCCGCCCCGGCGAGCCGGGCAGCGCGTACGCGTACGGCCGCTCGTCCGGCAGGACCACGAGATCCTCCGCGAGCCCGCCCTCGGGGGCCGCCGCGAATCCGTACCCGGCCGCGCCCCCCAGCTCGCGGCCGAGGGCCCGGCGGGCCCGGGCCCGGATCCGCAGGTGCCGCACCACCGTGCGCAGGCAGGCCCCGGCCACCACCGCCAGGACGCAGATCGCCGCCGTCCCGACCGTCTCGTGGTACGGCAGCGCCGCCCGCACCTCCGGGTCGGACCAGCTGTCGGGCAGCGGGTTGCCCGGGATCTGGGCGGTGCCCACCACCCCGGTCAGGCCGAGGCAGACGGCACTGCACAGCGCCATCACCGCGCTGATCACGGTCAGCAGCCGGGCCGCCCCGCGCGGATGCAGGTGCTGCTCGGCGAGCCGGGCGATCGGCACCGCCGTCAGCGGCAGGATGAGCGGGAGGAAGACGAAGACGCCCACGGTTCAGCTCTCGCGGTCGGCCACTGCCGGATCGGCACCGGCGCTGTCCAGCAGCGTCCGCAGCAGCTCCTCGTCGTGCGGGAGCAGCGCGGTGACGAAGCTGGCCAGGACGGCGTCCCGGTCCGGCTCGCCGTCGAGCATCCGGCGCATCCGCAGCGCGGCCAGCCCGGCCGCGTCGGAGGACGCCTGCCAGAGGTAGGAGCGGCCCGAACGGGTCCGCGAGACGGCCTTCTTGGCGTGCAGCCGGGACAGGATGGTCATCACGGTGGTGTAGGCCAGGCCGCCGTCCAGGCGCTCCTGCACCCACACCGCGGTGGCCGGGCCGGGCGCCCGCTGGAGGACCGCCAGCACCTGGGCCTCCAGCTCGCCCTGGCCGCGTCGCCGGGCCCGCGGGTCCCCGGCCGCCGGGGCGTGCCTCTCCTCTGCCATGACGGCCACTCCCTCCGGATGCCGCGCCCCGCAGCCGGCGGGACGCGTTCTCATCCTAACGAGCGGGCACCGGCCGCCCGCCGGCCCGCTCAGCCGAGCGGCTCGCGCGCGTTCTCCCGCCGGTCCAGTGCGGCGATCTCGGGGTGGTGCAGGTCGAACGCCGGGGACTCCGAGCGGATCCGGGGCAGCGTGACGAAGTTGTGCCGCGGTGGCGGGCAGGAGGTCGCCCACTCCAGTGACCGCCCGTAGCCCCACGGGTCGTCCAGCTCGACCTCGCGGCCGTACCGCGCGGTGTGCCAGACGTTGTAGAGGAACGGCAGGGTGGAGATGCCGAGCAGGAAGGAGCCGATGCTGGAGACGGTGTTCAGCGTGGTGAAGCCGTCCGAGGCCAGGTAGTCGGCGTAGCGGCGGGGCATGCCCTCGGCGCCCAGCCAGTGCTGCACCAGGAAGGTGGCGTGGAAGCCGACGAAGAGCGTCCAGAAGTGCATCCGGCCCAGCCGCTCGTCCAGCATCCGCCCGGTGAACTTGGGCCACCAGAAGTGGAAGCCGGCGAACATCGCGAAGACGACGGTGCCGAAGACCACGTAGTGGAAGTGGGCGACGACGAAGTACGAGTCCGAGACGTGGAAGTCGATCGGCGGCGCCGCCAGCAGCACACCGGTCAGCCCGCCGAAGAGGAAGGTGACCAGGAAGCCGACCGTCCAGAGCATCGGCGTCTCGAAGCTCAGCGAGCCCTTCCACATGGTGCCGATCCAGTTGAAGAACTTCACCCCGGTCGGGACGGCGATCAGCATCGTCATGATCGAGAAGAACGGCAGCAGCACCTGCCCGGTGACGAACATGTGGTGCGCCCAGACCGTGATCGACAGGCCGGTGATGGCGATGGTGGCGGCGATCAGGCCGGAGTAGCCGAAGACCGGCTTGCGGCTGAAGACCGGGATGATCTCGGTGACGATGCCGAAGAACGGCAGCGCGATGATGTAGACCTCCGGGTGCCCGAAGAACCAGAACAGGTGCTGCCAGAGCATCGCCCCGCCGTTGGCGGCGTCGAAGACGTGCGAGCCGAACTTGCGGTCCGACTCCAGGCAGAGCAGCGCCGCCGCGAGCACCGGGAAGGCGAACAGCACCAGGACGGCCGTCAGCAGGATGTTCCAGACGAAGATCGGCATCCGGAACATCGTCATCCCGGGGGCGCGGAAGCAGACGATCGTGGTGATGAAGTTGACCGAGCCGAGGATGGTCCCGAAGCCGGAGAGGGCCAGCCCCATGATCCACAGGTCCGCCCCGAGGCCCGGGCTGCGCTCGACGCTGTTCAGCGGCGCGTAGGCGAACCAGCCGAAGTCGGCCGCGCCGTCCGGGGTGAGGAAGGCGAAGAGCGCGATCAGCGAGCCGAACAGGTAGAGCCAGTAGGCGAGGGCGTTCAGCCGGGGGAAGGCCACGTCGGGCGCGCCGATCTGCAGCGGCATGATCCAGTTCGCGAAACCGGCGAACAACGGGGTCGCGAACATCAGCAGCATGACCGTGCCGTGCATCGTGAAGAGCTGGTTGAACTGCTCGTTGGAGAGCAGTTGCAGCCCCGGCCGGGCCAGCTCGATCCGCATCAGCATCGCCATCAGCCCGCCGGCCAGGAAGAACAGGAACGCGGTGGTGATGTAGAGGGTGCCGATCCGCTTGTGGTCGGTGGTGGTCAGCCAGCCCACCAGGGCCCGACCGCGCCGTCGGCGGGCGGCCGCCCGCCGGCGGTCCCACCGCGGTGTGCGCGACCGGTGCGGGGCCTGCTCCACGATGTCCTTCGGCAGAAGAGTCACGCGGCGCCTTCCGTGCTCGGGGCGGGCCGCGGCCGAGCCCGCCGGGGCGGCCGGCCCGGTCCCGGACAGCAGTCGGACAACCACTACCAGCCGTCCTCCCGGCCCGCCGGGGGCGCGCGGGGAGCGTCACCCGAACAGGCGCGGCCCGGTTGCCCGGCGCCGCGCCCCGGCGGACGGTCGAAGTCCGTACCCCTTTCCGTACGCCTGTTCGGCTGCCGGCCGCGCCCTGCCGCCGGCCGGCTACGGCCCAGGAGGAACCATGAGCAGCCCGTCGTCGCCCACCCCCGACCAGCCCCCGCCCTGGCGTTCCGGCACCGGGGCACCGCCACCGCCGACGTCGGTCAACAAGTTCGGCGACTGGGCTCCCGGACTGGTGATGTTCGCGGGTGTCCTGATGCTCATCAACGGCTTCATGGAGGCGATGCGGGGCATCATGGCCGTCGCCGACGACGACGTCTTCGTCACGACCCCGCGCTACGTGTTCCGGTTCGACCTGACCGGGTGGGGCTGGATCCACATCGTCGTCGGCGTGCTGGTCGCGGTGGTCGGCGCCTTCGTCCTGATGGGCGCCGCCTGGGCCCGCTACGCGGGTGTGTTCCTCACCGCGGTGAGCGCCGTCGACAGCTTCCTGGCCATGCCGTACTACCCGCTCTGGTCGATCGTGGTGATCGCCCTGGACGTCTTCATCATCTGGGCGCTCTGCGTCTACCGTCCGATCGACGAAGTGTCCTGACCCGGGCGGGACACCGCCCCCGCCGCCGCGCCCGTACCGCCTGACCGGTGCGGGCGCGGGGGGGGGGGCGGGGGCGGGCCCGGCCCCCCCGGGGGGGCCGGGGCCCCCCCCCCCCCGGACCCCCCCGCGGGGGGGGAGCGGGAGGGCGAACACGACAC
>NZ_JBHYYB010000034.1:79427-91631 GCF_042752535.1 Kitasatospora sp. NPDC059327
CTCGTATACTGTGTGGGGGCGTTGTGCTCCCCCGGCCTCCCCTCGGTGGTTCCCCCCCGGGGGGGTCCCCCGCCCCCGGCCCCGCCCCCCCCCCCGCCGCGGGGGGGGGGGGCGGCCGCCGCGTCCGGGTCCGCGCCGGGCCCACCGGTCGGCCCCGGGCCACGCCGCCGCTCAGACCCGGGCGCGCTGGGTGACCGCGATGCAGACCAGCACCACCACCGCGGTGACCGGCGCCGCCGCCGGCAGGTGCTCGGCCAGCAGCAGCACCGCCCAGACCAGCGTCAGCAGCGGCTGGGCGAGCTGGAGCTGGCTGGCCCTCGGCACCCCGATCGCCGCCATCCCCCGGTACCAGAGCACGAACCCGCCGAACTGCGACACCGCCGCCGTGTACGCCAGCCCGGCCAGCGCCTTCACCCCCGGGTGCGCCGGCTCGGCCGGCAGCGCCAGCGCGGTGGTCAGCGCGGTGACCGGCAGCGCCGCGACCACCGCCCAGGCGATCACCTGCCACCCCGGCAGGTCCCGCGAGATCCGCCCGCCCTCGGCGTACCCGGCGGCGCAGACCAGCAGCGCGGCGAACAGGTAGAGGTCCGCGGTGGTCGGCCGCCCGTGGCTCTGCAGCAGGGTGAAGGCGAGCACCGCCGCCGCCCCGGCGAGCGCCGCGCACCAGAACGTCCGGGACGGGCGCCTGCCGGTGCGCAGCGCCGAGACCGCGGCGGTGGCGAGCGGCAGCACACCGATGACGACCGCCGAGTGCGCGGTCGAGGAGGTCCGCAGCGCCAGCGTGGTCAGCAGCGGGAAGCCCAGGACGCAGCCGGCCGAGACCACCAGCAGTCCGGGCCAGTGGCGCCGGGCGGGGAGCGGGACCCGGGCGGCCGCCAGGCAGAGCGCGGCGAGCAGACCGGCCAGGACGCCGCGCAGCCCCGTCGCCGTCCACGGACCGAAGCCGCCCAGCGCCCAGGAGGTCGCGGGGAAGCTGAAGGAGAAGGTGAGGACGCCGAGGGCCGCCAGGGCGGTGCCGGAGCGGCCGGGGGCCACCGATCGCCGCGGTGCTATCGTCAGCGGGCGAGTAGCGCTATCTTGTGCCGTCATGAACGAGCGTAGCAGTGTGACCGATCTCGCCGACAGCCTGCGCCGGGAAGTCGAGCGCTACCCGGAGGGACGGAAGCTGCCGTCGAGCCGGGCCCTGACGGAGCGCCACCAGGTCAGCCCCGTGACGGTCTCCCGGGCGATCGCCGTGCTGGCGGCGGAGGGCCTGGTGGTCTCCCGGCCGGGCGCCGGGGTCTTCCGGGCCGCCGCCTTCGCCGACGGCGGCGCCGGCTTCACGGGCCGCTCACCGCTCGCCGCGCCGGCCGCCCGGCCCGGCGACCTCTCCTGGCAGGAGGTCGCGCTGAGCGCCGACGCCGGCCCGCGCGACCAGGGCGCGGGCCCGCTGTTCGCGACCCTGAACGTCCCGCCGCCCGACGTGATCGACCTCAACGGCGGCTACCCGCACGCCGCGCTCCAGCCGGAGCGACTGCTGGCCGCCGCGCTGACCCGGGCCGGGCGGCGGCCCGGCGCCTGGGACCGCCCGCCGGTCGACGGGTTGACCGAACTGCGCGCCTGGTTCGCCCGGGACATCGGCGGCAACGGCGGACCGCTCGGCGCGGGCGACGTCCTGGTCACGGCCGGCGGGCAGAGCGGGCTCACGATCGCGCTGCGCTCCCTGGTCGCCCCGGGCGCACCCGTCCTGGTGGAGTCGCCGACCTACCCCGGCATCCTCGCGGTCGCCCGCGCCGCCGGCGCACGGGTGGTCCCCGTCCCGGTGGACGAGGACGGCGTGCGCACCGACCTGCTGGCGGCGGCCTTCGACGCCACCCGGGCCCGGGCCTTCGTCTGCCAGCCGCTGTTCCAGAACCCGACCGGCGCGGTGCTCTCCCCCGAGCGACGCGCGGAGGTGCTGCGGATCGCCCGGACGGCCGGCGCGTTCGTCGTCGAGGACGACTTCGCCCGCCGCCTGGTCCACACCGACGCGCCCGCGCTGCCGCGCCCGCTCGCCGCCGACGACCCGGACGGGGTGGTGGTCCACCTGCGCTCGCTCACCAAGGCCACCTCGCCCAATCTCCGGGTCGGCGCGCTCACCGCCCGCGGACCGGCCCTGCGGCGGCTGCGGGCGACCCAGGTGGTGGACAGCTTCTTCGTCCCCCGGCCGCTCCAGGAGGCGGCGCTGGAACTGGTCGCCGACCCGGGCTGGGCACGTCACCTCCGCACCCTCGGCGCCGAGCTGCGCGACCGCCGCACGACCGCGGTGGCCGCGTTGCGCCGCGAACTCCCCGGTCTGCTCGGCCCGCACCGGCCGGGCGGCTACCACCTGTGGCTGCGGCTGCCGGACGGCACCGACGAGGCCGCGCTGGCCGCCGCCGCGCTGCGCTCCGGGGTGCTGATCACCTCCGGGCGCCCGTACTACGCCGCCGAGCCGCCGGCACCGCACCTGCGGCTGAGCTACGCCGCCGTCGACAGCGCCGCCCGGATCGCCGAGGGCGTCCACCGGCTGCGCCGGGCCTACGAGGGGCTCGCCGGGTGAGCCGCCGACGGACCGGGGCCGAGCCACCGACGGACCGGGGCCGAGCCACCGACGGACCGCGCCGAGCCACCGACGGACCGCGCCCCGGGACGGTCAGCCCCGGTAGCCCGCCATCCGCTCCAACCTGGCGATCCGCTCGGCCATCGGCGGGTGGGTCGAGAACAGCTTGGTCCCGGCCTCGCCCGGGCGGAACGGGCTGGCGATCATCATGTGGCTGGCGGTCTGGAGCTGCGGCTCCGGCGGCAGCGGCAGCTGCCGGGTCCCGGCGTCCAGTTTGCGCAGCGCGCTCGCCAGGGCGAGCGGGTCGCCGGTGATCCGGGCGCCGTCGGCATCGGCCTGGTACTCCCGGGAGCGGCTGACGGCCAGCTGGATCAGCGAGGCGGCCAACGGCCCGAGGATCATGATCGCGAGCATCCCGAAGAGTCCCGGCCCGTCGTCGTCCTCGCTCCGGCCGAACGGCACCAGCCAGGCGAAGTTCACCAGGAACATCACCACCGAGGCCAGCGCCCCGGCGACCGACGAGATCAGGATGTCCCGGTTGTAGACGTGGCTCAGTTCGTGCCCCAGCACGCCGCGCAGCTCCCGTTCGTCCAGCAGCTGGAGGATGCCGTCGGTGCAGCAGACCGCCGCGTTGCGCGGGTTGCGGCCGGTGGCGAAGGCGTTCGGGGCCGGAGTCGGGGAGATGTACAGCCGGGGCATCGGCTGGCGGGCCGAGGTGGAGAGCTCGCGGACGATCCGGTACAGCCGCGGCGCCTCGATCTCGCTCACCGGCCGGGCCCGCATGGCGCGCAGCGCGAGCTTGTCGCTGTTCCAGTAGGCGTACGCGTTGGTCCCGAGCGCGACCAGCAGGGCGATCACGAAGCCGGTGCGGCCGAAGAAGGCGCCGATCACCAGGATCAGCGCCGAAAGACCGCCGAGCAGTGCGGCGGTCCTCAGTCCGTTGTGCCGGCGGTGCACGGCAGGCCCTCCAATGGTGCGGTGGGGAAGCCCTCTCTGCCTCGTCCCTCTGCCCGCTCAACGGGCGAGGCCGTCGGCCTTGTTCCCTTGTGACCACCGCTACACCCGAACCGCACCCCCGCCGACCCCGGCCGACGGCCTCAGAACAGCGTGCCGCCGACCACCTGGAGGACCAGCTGCGGGGCCACCGAGAGCACCACGGCGCCGGCGGCGGTGAGCCCGAGGGTGGCCGCCAGCGAGGCTGGCAGCCGGCGCTCGGCGACGGCGGTGACCGCGCCCTCCGGTCGCGCCGGTGCGAACAGCCGCGCCGTCCAGAGCAGGTAGTAGTACAGCGCGACCACCACGTTGGCGGCCATCACCACGGCCAGCCAGCCCAGACCGGCGTCGACGGCGGAGCGGAACACCACCACCTTGCCGAACAGGCCGATCACGCCCGGCGGCAGCCCGGCCAGGCAGAGCAGGAAGAAGGCCAGCGCCAGCGCCGTCCAGCGCCGCCGGGCGAACAGCCCGCGGAAGTCGTCGACGCTCGCCCCGGCCCGGCGCCCGACGGCGGCGACCACCCCGAAGGCGCCCAGGTTCACCACGCCGTAGATCAGCGCGTACGCGGCGGTCGCGCCGAGCTGGTCCGCGCCGGACGGCGCGTAGCCGGCGGCGGCGAGCGGCACCAGCAGGTACCCGGCCTGGCCCACCGAGGACCAGGCGAGCAGCCGCACCGCGCTGTACCGGGTGTCGAACCGCTGGCGCAGCGCGCCCACATTGCCGACCGTCATGGTGACGGCGGCCAGCACCGCGAGCACCAGGCCCCAGGTGTGCGCGTACGGGCGGAAGGCGATCGTGGTGACCAGGGCCAGGCCGGACAGGCCGGCGGCCTTCCCGACCACCGAGAGGTAGCCGGCCACCGGCAGCGGGGCGCCGACGTAGGTGTCGGGCACCCAGAAGTGGAACGGGACGGCGGCGACCTTGAAGGCGAAGCCGACCAGGGTGAGCACCGCACCGGCCTCGGCCAGCGGCTTCAGCTGGGCCGGCGCGTGGGCCAGCCCCTCGGCGACGGCGCCCAGGTGCAGGCTGCCGCTCGCGGCGTAGACGAAGCCGACGCCGAGCAGCATCACGGCGGTCGCGGTGACGGAGGAGACGAAGAACTTCAGCGCGGCCTCGGCGCCCCGGCCGTCCCGGCGCAGCGCGACCAGGGCGAACGCCGGCAGCGAGGCCACCTCCAGGGCGATCACCAGGGTGGCGAGGTCGCGGGAGGCGGGCAGCAGCGCGGCGCCGGTGGCGCTGGAGAGCAGCAGGAACCAGTACTCGCCGCGCGGCAGGCTCTCGTTCTCGACGGTGTGCATCGACAGCAGCGCGGCGACCAGCGCGCCGCCGAGCGCGAGCAGCTGGAAGACCAGGGCGAAGTGGTCCGCGACGTACGAGCAGCCGGCGTCACCGGTGACGCCGGTGACGTTCTGCGCGCAGAAGGTGGCACGGGGCGATCCGCCGGTGAGCGGGAGGAGCGCGAGGAGGGCCAGGGCGAGTCCGGCCACGGCCAGTCCGCCGAGCAGCTTCTTGTGCCGCTCGGGCAGGAAGAGGTCGGTGATCAGCACCGCCAGCGCGGCCAGCGCGGCGATCAGCGGCGGCGCGATGGCCACCCAGTCCACGGACTGGATCAGGCTGCCCGGGTCGGCTACGGCGAGGGAGGTCACAGTGGGCTGCCCCGTGGGGTGAGGTCCGAGTGCGGTGCCGGTCCCGAGCCGTGTGCCGAGCTCCTGGACCGCGAGTGCGGTGCCGGTCATGGTCAGCCACCCCCGAGGAGGTACTTGACGGCCGGGTCGGAGAGACCGAGCAGGAGCGCGGGCCAGAGGCCGGCGAGCAGGGTGAGGGCGGCGAGCGGCGTCCAGCTGACGGCCTCGTACGGGCGCAGGTCGGCGAACTCCGGCACCGGGGCGGGCTGCTTCGGGTCGCCCATGCAGACGCGTTTGACCACGATCAGCAGGTAGCCGGCGGTGAGGAGGGTGCCCAGGCCGGCCAGGACCATGTAGGTGAGGAAGGCCGGACGCGACAGGCCCTCGGCTGGGTCGAAGGCGCCGAACATCGCGAGCAGCTCGCCCCAGAAGCCGGCCAGCCCGGGCAGGCCGAGACTGGCGACGGCGGCGAAGGCCAGCAGGGCGCCGATCCGCGGCGCCCGCCCGTAGAGGGCGGCGCCGGTGGAACCGGCCAGGGTGTCCAGGTCCGCCGTGCCGTAGCGGTCCTTCAGGGCGCCGACCACGAAGAAGAGCAGACCGGTGATCAGCCCGTGCGCGATGTTGGCGAACAGCGCGCCGTTGACGCCCACCGGGGTGAGGGAGGCGATGCCCAGCAGGACGAAGCCCATGTGACCGACGGAGGAGTAGGCGATCAGGCGCTTGAGGTCGCCCTTGGCCCCGGGGCGGGCCAGCGCGAGGCAGGCCAGCGAGCCGTAGACGATGCCGACGGCGGCGAACGCGCCCAGGTAGGGGGCGAGCGTCGCGGTGCCGTCCGGGACGACCGGGAGGAGGACGCGGACCAGACCGTACGTCCCCATCTTCAGCAGCACACCGGCGAGCAGCACGGAGCCGACGGTCGGGGCGGCCGTGTGCGCGTCCGGGAGCCAGCTGTGCAGCGGCCAGGCAGGGGCCTTGACCGCGAGCCCGACCATGATCGCCAGGGCGGCGACCACCTGGGTGGTGTGGCTCATGCCGCTGCCGTGCGCGGCGGCCAGGGCCTGCATGTCGAAGGTGCCCGCCTTGGTCCCGACGAGCAGGAAGCCGAGCAGCATCACGGCCGAGCCGAGCAGCGTGTAGAGGATGAACCGGTTGGCGGCCGGCACCCTCGCGCCGGTCCCCCAGCGGGCGATCAGGAAGTACATCGGGATCAGCACGATCTCGAAGGCCAGGAAGAAGAGCAGCAGGTCCAGCACCGCGAAGGTGGCGAGCATGCCGACGTCGAGGAGGAGGAAGAGCCCGGTGAAGGACCGCGCCGAGGGGCGGCCGGTGTCGGCGCCCTCCCCCGACGGCAGCCGCTTCTCGGAGTACAGCGCGCAGAGGAAGGTGAGCAGCGAGGTCAGCACGATCAGCGGGAGCGAGACGCCGTCCACGCCGAGGTGGAGGCGCACGCCGATGGCCGGGATCCAGGACACATCGGTGACGGCCTGCATCCGGCCGGGCTCGTCGTGGTCGAAGCCCGCCGCGAGCGCGGCGCTGAGCAGCAGGCCGACGCCGGTCACCACGGTGTTCAGCCGCAGCGCCCGCCGGTCGGCGGCGGCCGGGTCGGTGCCGAACACCGGCGCCAGGGTCAGCGCGGCCCCGGCCAGCGGCAGCAGCAGGAGGGCGATGAGGACTGCGTTCATCGGGGGCTCCTACGGGCTGCGGTCGGCGGGGCTGGGCGGCGGTTCGGCTGGTTCAACCGGTTCTGGTCCATCCGGCTACACCGCCACCAGGACGGCCAGCAGGACGGCACCGGCCAGCAGCGCGCTGAGGTAGGTCTGCGCGTTGCCGGTCTGCGCGAGCCGGACGAGCCGGCCGAGCAGCTCGGCCCCGGTCCCGGCGCCGCGCACGTACGTCTCGACGACCTCCCGGTCGAGGAAGCGGACCAGTCGCGCGGCGGCGGTCACCGGTCGGACGAAGACCGCGCTGTAGAGCCGGTCGACACCGAAACCGTGCCGGGCCGGGCCGAACAGCGGGCCGAGCAGGGTGCGCCCGGGGTCGGCGACGATCACCTCGGCGGCCGGCGCGCCGGCCTGCTCGGGCACCCTGCCCTCCGCCGCCGGGACCGGCCGGCCGGCGCCGAGCCGCGCGGTGGCGGAGCGCCAGGCCCCGTAGGCCAGCAGCGCGCCGACCACGGCGAGGCCGGTACCGGTCACGGCGGTGACGGCCGAGGGACGCAGCGAGCCGCCGTCCAGCAGCGCGGGCAGCCAGTCCGAGCGCAGGCCGGTCACCCCGAAGGCCATGGTCGGGACCGCCAGCACCCAGAGCGGCCAGCGCATCGCGGGCGGCTCGGCGGTGGCCGGGTCGGCCTCGTCCGGCTCGGGCGAGTAGGGCGCGTCGGCCTCGTGGTCCGGCAGCGCGGCCGCCGCACCGGCGGCGGCACCGGCGGGGGCCGGGCTGTGGAACGCGACCAGGAACAGCCGCGCCGCGTACGCCGCGGTGAGCAGGGCGGTGACCGCGGCCGAGATCAGCACGATCCAGCCGGCCGCCTGCGGCACCGCCGAGGCGGGGCCGACGCCGTTGGTCAGCGCCTCACCGTTGGCGGCGTGCTCGGCGGCGGTCAGCACCGCCTCCTTGCTGAAGAAACCGGAGAACGGCGGCAGCCCGATCAGGGCGACGAGCGCGATGCCCATCGTCCAGTAGGCGTCCGGCACCCGCTTGCGCAGCCCCGGCATCCGGGACATCACGGAGATCGAGTTGGTGTGCGCGGCGTGGATCACCACACCGGCCGCGAGGAACAGCAGCGCCTTGAACGCGCCGTGGCTGACCAGGTGGAAGACGGAGGCCTCGCGGTCCCCGGCGGCCAGCGCGCCCGCCATGTAGCCGAGCTGTCCGACGGTCGAGTAGGCGAGCACCCGCTTGAGGTCGTCCTGCGCGAGCGCGCAGAGCGCCGAGCCGATCATCGTCACCGCGGCCATCACCGCGAGCACCACCAGCGCCGCGCCGGAGAGCAGGAAGACCGGCAGCAGCCGGGCCACCAGGTAGATGCCCGCCGCGACCATGGTGGCGGCGTGGATCAGCGCGGAGACCGGCGTCGGACCGGCCATCGCGTCCGGGAGCCAGGTGTGCAGCGGGAACTGCGCGCTCTTGCCGGCCACGCCGGCCAGCAGCAGCAGCGCGATCAGCGTCGGGTGACCGAGCCGCCCCTCGGTGGCGGCGGCCAGGACGTCCGAGACGCGGAAGCTGCCGGCGTCGGCGCCCAGCAGGAAGATGCCGAACAGGAACGGCACGTCGCCGAGCTTGGTGACCAGGAAGGCCTTCAGCGAGGCCGACCGGGCGTCGGCGCTCTCCCAGTGGTGGCCGATCAGGAAGTACGAGCAGATGCCCATGACCTCCCAGCCGACCAGCAGCACGATCAGGTCGCCCGAGTAGACGACCAGGAACATCGCCGCCGTGAACAGCGAGACCAGCGCCGCGTACGAGGGGTAGCGCGGGTCCTCCTTCAGGTAGGCGGTCGAGTAGACCTGCACACAGGTGGCGACCAGGCCGACCAGCACGGAGATCAGCGAGCTGTAGCCGTCCAGGTAGAAGCCGAGCGTGATGTCCGGTCCGCCGGTGGGGGTGAGCCGGGTGGAGCTCTCCAGCAGCTGGCCGGTGCCCAGCTGGAGGGCGACGACCAGGGCCAGCACGGCCGAGACGGCGACCGGCACGATCGCCAGCGGCCTGGCCAGGCCCGGGGCGCGCTTGCCGACGGCCAGCGTGGCGGCCGCCCCGAGCGCGGGCAGGACGGGGACGAGGGTGGGCAGGGCGAGGTTCATGCGGCGGCCTGGCCCTTCAGCGCCTCGGCACCGGTCGGCGCCTCCTCGGCGGCGGACTCGGCGGGATCACCGAGCGCGGTGACCCGGTCGACGTCCGCGGTGCCCCGGGCCCGGAAGAGCAGCAGGACGATCGCGAGTCCGAGGCCGATCTCGGCGGCGGCGATGGTGATGGTGAACAGGGTGAGCGCCTGGCCGGCGTGCAGGGAGTCCCGCAGCCAGACGTCGAAGGCGACCAGGTTGAGGTTGACGGCGTTGAGCATCAGCTCGACGGACATCAGCACCAGGACGATGTTGCGCCGGGCGAGCACGCCGTACACACCTACGCCGAACAGCAGCGCGGCGAGCACGACGGGGTAGGCGAGATGCATCAGCTCTCCTCCGCCGGGGTCGTCGAAGCGGGAGCGACGGGGGTGGCCGGGGCCTTCGGCGCGGTGGCGGCGACCGTCCCGTTGGAGCCCACCGGCCGGCCCGCGCGCAGCCTGCCGGCCCGGGGCGGCGGCACCCGCCGCCCGGCCCCGCGGGACAGCACGATCGCGCCGACCAGGGCGGCCAGCAGCAGCACCGAGAGCGCCTCGAAGGGCAGCACCCACGTCCGGAACAGGCTGGTGCCGGTCGCCTGCGCCGAGCCACCGCCCGCGCCGAGGTCGATCCAGGAGGTCCGGAAGGCGTCCACGACCAGCGTCACCAACGTCCCGGCCGAGGCCAGCGCCACCACCAGGGCGACCCAGCGGTTGCCCGAGTCGGCGTCCGGCGAGCGCCCGATCGGCGCCCGGGTGAGCATCAGACCGAACAGCACCAGGACGACCACCGAGCCGAGGTAGATCAGCACCTGCACCCAGGCGATGAACTCGGCGGTGAGCAGCAGGAACTCCACCGCCAGTCCGCCGAGCGCGACCACCAGCCAGAGCGCGGCGTGCACCAGCTGCTTGGTGGTGACGGCCACCACGGCCGACCCCAGCACGGCGACACCGACGAGCAGGAAGACGATCTCGACCCCGGTCGGGGAGAGGAACGAACGGGCGGCCGGGTCCAGCGACCCGGCCGCGGTCAGCAGGGCGGCACTCATCGCGGGTCACCCTCCTCCGGCACCGCCGCGGCGGCGGCCAGCTTGTCCGCGGCCTTGCGCGCGGTGGCGATCTCCTTCGGCTCCTCGGCCGCCGGGTCCAGCGCCGGCGGCGCCGGCACGGTCCACATCCACTCGCGGAGCTTGTCCCGCTCGTGGGTCAGCTCCAGGATGTCCGTCTCCGCGTACTCGAACTCCGGGGACCAGAAGAGCGCGTCGAACGGGCACACCTCGATGCAGATCCCGCAGTACATGCAGAGCGAGAAGTCGATCGCGAACCGGTCCAGCACATTGCGGGTACGGGCGCGGGCGTTCGGATCGGCGGCCGGCAGCGTCTCCTTGTGGGAGTCGATGTAGATGCACCAGTCCGGGCACTCGCGGGCGCAGAGCATGCAGACCGTGCAGTTCTCCTCCAGCAGCGCGATCACGCCGCGCGAGCGCGGCGGCAGCGCGGGCTGCACCTCGGGGTACTGCGCGGTGACGGTCTTCTTCGTCATCGTCCGCAGGGTGACGGCCAGGCCCTTGGCCAGGCCGGAGCCGGGGAAGCTCATACGCCCGCCTCGCTTCGCTCGGCAGGGGCGTTCACCCGTGCGCGCCGTTCGGTGATGGGCACGCTTCGCGCGCTCAAGAGATCGCCACCTTGATGATGCCGGTGAGGGCGAGCTGGACGAGGGCGAGCGGGATCAGCACGAGCCACGCGAAGCGCATCAGCTGGTCCTCGCGCAGCCGCGGGTAGGTGACCCGCAGCCAGATCACCACGAAGGCCAGCGCGAAGGTCTTCAGGATCGTCCAGAGCCAGCCCAGTTCGTCCGGCAGCGGGCCGTGCCAGCCGCCCAGGAAGAGCACCGCGGTCAGCCCCGAGACCACCAGGATCCCGACGTACTCGGAGAGCAGGAAGAGCGCGAAGCGCAGTCCGGTGTACTCGGTGTACGCCCCGAAGATGATCTCCGAGTCGGCCACCGGCATGTCGAACGGCGGGCGCTGCAGCTCGGCCAGGCCGGCCGTGAAGAAGACGAAGGCGCCGATGATCTGCCACGGGATCCAGTACCACTGCCAGGCGTCCAGGATCCCCGGCAGCGAGAGCGTCCCGGCCGCCATCGCCACGGAGGCGGCCGCGAGCACCATCGGCAGCTCGTAGGACATCAGCTGCGCGGCCGTGCGCAGACCGCCGAGCAGCGAGAACTTGTTCGCCGAGGCCCAGCCGGCCATCAGCTTGCCGATCACGCCGACGCCCATCACGGCCAGCACGAAGAACAGTCCGGCGTCGACCGCCTGGCCGACGAAGCCGTCCGGCCCGACCGGGATGGCGAGCAGCACGAACAGGTAGGGCAGCAGCGAGACGGCGGGCGCCAGCTGGAAGATCCTCCGGTCCGCCCCGGCCGGGACGATGTCCTCCTTCTGCGCGAACTTCACGCCGTCGGCGACGAGCTGCGCCCAGCCGTGGAAGCCGCCGGCGTACATCGGGCCGAGCCGGCCCTGCATGTGCGCCATCACCTTGTGCTCGGTCTGGCCGATGATCAGGGGGAAGGTGAGGAAGACGACCAGCGTGGCGACGCAGCGCAGCAGCGTGTCGAGCAGGTTCACGTGCTGTCTCCGTCCTGGTCGGCCGGCCCGGCCGACGTCTCCTTCGTCCCGTCCCGCGCGGGCTCCGCGTCCTGCGCGTCGTTCTCGTCCCGCGCGGGCTCCGCGTCCTGCGCCCCGGCCGGGACGCCCGGGGCGGCGGCCTCCTCGGGGGCACCGCCCTCGCCGGTTCCGGCGCCGGGTCCGCTCTCCGGTTCGTGCGCGGGCACCGGCGCGTGCCAGGGCGCGTCCGCGGACTGCGTCCGGGCCGGCGCGGCCCGCTCGGGCTTCGCTTCGGCGGGCTTCGGCTCGGCAGGCGTCTCGGCGGGCTTCGGCTCGGCAGGCTTCGGCTCGGCAGGCTTCGGCTCGGCAGGCGTCTCGGCAGCGGCCTGGCTCGCCGAACCGTCCGTGACCGACCTGGTCCGACGCGGCCGGTCCACCCGCACCGGCGGCGTCACCGGCGCGTCACCGGCCGCCTCGGCGGTGGCTCCCTCGACGGCCGCTCCCTCGGCAGCGGCCGCGCTCTCCGCCGTCTGGCTCACCGATCCGGCGTCGACCGACCTGGTCCGACGCGGCCGGTCCGCCCGGACGGCGGGCCCGCCC